>JAHHRP010000070.1 GCA_020025735.1 Evtepia sp. | reverse complement strand
ATCATGTAGAATCGCTGGCAAATGCCCATGGTCTAGATGATAAAGACGAAGCAGAAATGCATCGTCTGTTGGAACGCTATGGAGACAACTTGTAATTATTTCCGTATTCTTCCATTTTACTACATGTTGTGATTGACAAACTTTTTTCTACAAAATTCGCCTTTTTGACAAGTATAAAATTTACAAAATCGTTTCAATCTGTTGAAAAATAGTTACAATTACACGCATAATATTCCACGAAACTCTTGAAATCTATCCCTTTTTGTAGTATCATGAGAACGATCGCTTAAGCAACCATCATGTTCTCTTATCTTGGGTGCTACACTCTCAGGAGAGCATATCAATACAGAGGAGGTAGGCACATGTCATTCTTTAGCACACTGCGCCGGAAGCCAGAGGACGAAGACCTATACGAAGATTACGAGTACGACGATAACTACACCACTTATGAGGAGGACAGCCGCGGGTGGGAAGATCACGAACCTGAAGGGGTACAGCCCATTCGTAGTTTCACTGACATGCAGATCGTTCTTGTCTCTCCTCAGGAGTATAAGGATGCTTCCAAAGTTGCTGACCTTCTTCGAGATATGAAAATTGTTGTGCTGAATTTGGCGCAGACAGATCGAGAAATCGCTCGCCGTTTGCTGGATTTTATCTCCGGTGTCATTTACACCGAAAACGGTCATATCATGAAGGTAGCAACCAATGTATATATGGTTGCTCCTTACTTTGTTGACTTGCTAGGTGCCCAAATTGAAAAAGAAGATTTTTCTCTTTAATCCGTCTTCTGTGCAAAAACGCCAGTGCGTATCAAAATTTACGCATTGGCGTTTTTGCCGTTCTTAAAAACTCTTTCGCAGGACTTGCAAAACATCTTCCCTGGTCAGCGTATAATACCCACCTTGGCGTAAATTACAGGTAGAAGAAATTGTTTCTAACAGACTGTCATCTGGAATGCCAAGCTCCCGCAAGTTGGCTGTCATATGACTGTCTCGAATGAATGCCGCCAATGCATCAATCCCTGCCATAGCCACGTCCAGATCACTCTTCCCCGTTGGATCAAGCCCCCAAACATTTATTGCAAACCGTTTGAACCGTGGCACTCCATAGGGGCAAACCAACCGATAATAGGCAGGTGAAATCGCTGCCAGACCCATGCCATGTGCACAGTCATAATAAGCCCCAAGCTGGTGTTGAATCTGATGCACTTCCCAATCCTCTTTTTTCGATGGTGCCAGCAATCCGCTCAATGCCAATGAGGATGCCCACATAAGATTGCTGCGGGCAGTATAGTCCTGCGGATCTTTCAGTGCAGCAGCAGTACTGCGGATAATGTTGCCCATAAGTGCCTCTGCAAAATCGTCGGAAATGTTGTCCTCATCCTCCGGGCTGAAATAAATCTCCATGATATGAGAAAGGGTGTCAAATATCCCGGACACCATTTGATACTCTGGTACACTATATGTGTATTCTGGATTCAAAATGGAAAACTTAGGATAGAGGCAATAGTCCCAACAAGAGGTCTTGATCTTTGTCTCCTCATTGGTAATCACCGCATCTCCATCCATCTCTGAGCCAGTGCCCACCATGGTCAGCACTGTGCCCACGGGAATAGGAGGAATCTCTACCGGCCGCTTCTCCAACCAGTGGCGTGTCCATAAATCCCCACGCTCCACGGCTGCAATAGACACAGCTTTGGCACAGTCGATTACTGATCCTCCGCCAACCGCCAGAATGAGATCTGCCCCACAGGACCGAGCAATCGCTCCCCCTTCCAATACCTTTTGATAGGTGGGATTTGGCATGATCCCCGAAAACTCCGTAACCTTCTTGCCACAGGCCTGTAAGACCTGCATCACCTGTTCATAGACCCCGTTTTGCTGGATCGACCCACCGCCATAAGCCAACAATACATTCTTCCCATACAAGGACAAAAGGCCAGATAAATTTTCCATCGCAGAGCGGCCAAAAAACACCTGTGTGGGGTTATAAAACTCAAAATCCTGATTCATTCCTCACCCTTCCCTCCAATCAATTTTATACGATATACATACCATTACACCAAAAGATCTTCCAGTGCATCCCGATCCAGAACGGTCACTGTACACCGCCCCAGAGACACAATTCCCCGGCTGGCAAACTGATTGAGCATCCGGGTGACCACCTCCCGCGAAGAACCTATGTAGCGGGCAATCTGCTCATGGGTACAGGAAAAGGACGACCCCTTCTGCCGTTTACTTTCCTCCAGCAAAAATGTGGCCAAACGCTTTTCCAAACTGAGAAAGATGATCTGCTGCATGGTGCGAAGTACACTAGAATACTGCAAAACTGCCTGCTTGTACACCAACCGCTCTACATCATGATTCCGATTCATCAGCTGGGAAAGCACTGGTGCTGGCAAAACAGCAACCTCAGAGGCCACTTCGGCTGTGATGTGACTTTCAAAGTCCAAACTCTGCAAAACACAGGCTGCAGAAAGAATACAGGAAGCCCCCTTTTCTACACGAAATACTGTAATCTCTCGCCCTTCCTCTGAGAGAATAGAAAAGGCCAGCCGCCCCTTTGGCACAAAAATCAGACCTACACAGCTATCACCATGTCGGTGAACTATCTGTCCTTTGCGGCAGGATAGGTGCTGCATGGAACAATCCAGCATCTCTTTCTCCTCTTCGGACAAAAAGGGATAAAAAGAAATCTCTTGGTTCATGAAAAAACATCCTCCGTCTGAAAATACACAGTAGTTCAAATTTACGTTCAAGTGACAAAATCACTGTTGCAGTATCCTGGTCGTGATATTATAATAACACAAGAACGATAACAGGCCAACAATAAGTTCGAAAAATGAAAGAAAAAGGAGTTTTTACAATGGATATGAAGTTCTACAAATGTTCTCACTGTGGCAACATCATCGCTTTCGTCAACGATAAAGGCCCTAAGATTTCCTGCTGTGGAGAGGAGATGAAGGAGCTGGTCGCCAACACCACCGACGCTGCCACTGAGAAGCACGTACCCGTTGTCAGCATTGACGGCAACTTAGTGACTGTGACGGTCGGTTCTGTCATTCACCCCATGGAGGAGAAACACTACATTCAGTGGATCAGCCTACAGACCGAGCAGGGCAATCAGCGCAAGGCCCTCAAACCCGGTCAGGAACCCACTGCTACCTTTGCTATGGCTCCCGGTGATAAGTTCGTTGCCGCTTATGAGTACTGCAACCTCCACGGTCTGTGGAAGAAGGATTGATTTAAGTTCTCTTTACGATGTTCCCTCCCCACGTCATAGGCCTCTATGACGTGGGGAGATTTTTTATTCCCAAGCGCCAAAGTGGCACCACATTCAACAATTCTATCCCTCACTAAAAAACATCAATCCGTTGCATTTGCAACGCACTTTTTCTTATCTTTGCAGTAGAATAAAAATATTACCGCCATTGTGCGAGAAATCGAGGTTTTACCATATGAAAAAATTTCTTGTCCTGCTCCTCTGCACAGCCACTCTTTTCTGCGCTGGCTGTGGCGCTACTAACCAGCCCCCCAGTGACACCCCTTCTGTCAATCAAAACGAAGAAGTCACCATTCGTCTTGGAGGCCTAAAAGGTCCGACCTCTATGGGTTTGGTAAAACTGTTGGCTGACAACGAGGCAGGGACCACCAGCAATCAATATGAATTTTCCATGGCAGGTTCCGCAGACGAATTGACCCCAAAGATTCTCAAAGACGAACTGGATATCCTGGCCGTGCCAGTGAATCTCGGCTCAGTGTTGTACAACAACTCTAACGGAGCCGTCCAACTACTGGCAGTCAATACCCTTGGTGTCATCTATCTTGTGGAAAACGGCGGTCAGACGATCAAAGACTGGAACGACTTGAAGGGACAGACCATCTACGCCACTGGTAAAGGCTCCACCCCAGAGTACGCTCTGAACTACTTGCTTGAGAAAAATGGTCTTGATCCCGCCGCTGACGTAACCATCGAGTGGAAGAGTGAGCCAACGGAGATCGTAGCCCAGATGGCTGCACAGGATCACACAATCGCCATGCTCCCACAGCCCTTTGTGACAGTTGCTCAGTCCAAGTTCCCGAACCTGGCAATCTCCCTGGATCTAACCAAAGAATGGGACAAGCTCAACAACGGCAGTCAGCTCAACACCGCCGGACTCATTGTCCGCACAGCATTTGCCAAAGAGCATCCGCAAGCGGTTGCAGCGTTTCTGAAAGAGTATGAAGCCTCCACCCAGTATGTCAATGAAAACGTGGCTGAAGCAGCCAAACTGGTGGAAAAATACGACATTGTGGACGCTGCTGTGGCAGAAAAAGCCATTCCTTACTGCAACATTGTCTGTGTCACTGGCCAGGAGATGAAAGACTCCGTACAGGGTTATTTCCAGGTCCTCTTTGACCAAAACCCAAAGTCTGTGGGTGGTACAATGCCTGGGGATGACTTCTATTCCCTGGGAAATTGAAGCACTGCCCGGAAGGAGACGTAGAATGACCATTCAGACCAAACAGGAGGTTTTAGAGATCCTAACCATGCCCCAGGATGAATTCTGGTCACAGGTTGCCCCTGCTGCACGGGCAACCTGCCAAGCCAACTTTGGGGACACCCTACTGGTCACCGCCATGTTGGCCTATACAAATAGATGTAAAAATCAATGTCTCTACTGCGGGATGCGGGCAGGCAACACCATCCCGCGCTACCGTATCCCACCAGAAGAGATTCTATCCCTGTCGGAACGAGCCAAGACAGATGGGCTGGGACGGATGTTTCTCCTGGCTGGGGACGACCGCCATTATGGGTTTGACAACCTGCTGACTTTGGTTGCTGGACTTCGCGCCCAGGGTTATACCATCGCTCTGGGTGCCGGAGAACTAGAAAAAAGCCAGTATCAGGCCCTTTTTGACGCTGGTGTCGAGGAATATGTGCTGAAATTCGAAATGTCTCATCCAGATAGTTTTCAGCGCCTCAATCCCTCCACGAGCTACCAAAAGCGCTTGCAGTGTGCCAACTGGGTCCAGGAGACCGGCATGAAGCTGGCTTCAGGGAACATTGTGGACTGGCCAGGACAAACACTAGACGAATTGGCCGATGATATCCTGCTCATGAAGGAACTTAACATCAGCTGGGCACCCAATATTCCCTATCTTCCTGCCGCCAACACCCCATTGGCTGAGGAAGGAGGGCCGGGAAGTTTTCTGCTGAATAATAAGGAAATGGCCATTCTCCGCCTGATGCTTCCAACCATCAAAATCACCGCACAACAGCCGGGTGTCAACCCTGAAACTGGCCTGGCCGATGAGACAGGAAACCTCAATGCCATTGCCTGCGGAGCCAATCTACTCTTCTGCGACCTGCTTCCAGAAGCGCAAGCCAAAGCATTTCGGCCCATTGACCAGCGCAAGGTCTCTGGCCTGACCCACTGTGAAACGGTGGCGCAGCTGACCGGATTGCGTCTGGACCTAGGAGGACAGTGAGATGGCATTTTCCGACACCCCACAAGCAAACCGTCCCCACATTGCCTTTTTTGGCCGACGAAATGCCGGGAAGTCTTCCCTCATTAACGCCCTCCTTGGCCAAGAATTCTCTCTGGTCTCTCCTGTCGCGGGAACCACTACCGATCCCGTTGCCAAATCCTTTGAATTGCAAGGTGTAGGCCCTGTGGTGTTTCTCGACACCGCAGGGCTGGATGATGTGGGAACGATAGGAGCGCTGCGGGTAGAAAGAACTCGTCAGGCCATGGAAAAAACCGACTTAGCTCTCCTGGTCCTCACCGAACCGCCCAAAGAAGAGCTTCTCTGGCTGGAGGAATTGCAGAAAAAGAAAATTCCTGTGTTGGCAGTGTTGAACCAGTGTGATATCGCAAAAGATGTCTCATCCCTCCAAGCTGCTGTTGCTCAGGAGCTTGGAGGGATGACAGTGTATCCAGTCAGTGCCAAGACTGGGCAGGGCATCCCACAGCTTCGAGCGGCACTGGTCAAGGCACTCCCTGAAGATTTTTGGGACTTATCCATCACAGGTGACTTAGTCCAAGCTGGAGATTTGGTCTTATTGGTGATGCCACAGGATCTTCAGGCACCTAAAGGTCGGTTGATTCTTCCTCAGGTCCAGACCATCCGAGAACTATTGGACAAAAAGTGTGCGGTAATGAGTTGCACTGCCGACTGTCTGGTCAGCACACTGTCTGCCTTATCTCGTCCACCAAAACTCATCATCACCGACTCCCAGGTTTTCCCCGCCGTATGGCAGTCGAAACCCCCAGAAAGCCTGTTGACCTCCTTTTCCATCCTTTTCGCCGGATACAAAGGAGATATCCATGCCTTTTGGGAAGGCGCCAAAGCCATTGACCACCTCACGGAATCCTCCGTTATTTTGGTCGCTGAGGCATGTGCCCATGCACCAACCAGCGAGGACATCGGTCGAGAAAAACTGCCCCATCTGCTGCGACAGCGGGTAGGGCAGGGACTTTCCTTCGTTTTCGTGCGGGGAAATGATTTTCCACATGATCTTTCTCCTTACGATCTGATCCTCCATTGCGGTGCCTGTATGTTCAACCGCCGTCATGTACTTGGACGTATCGCTCAGGCTCACGCACAAGGTGTCCCTATCTGTAACTACGGTGTGGCATTGGCCCACCTGTCCGGGATTCTGGATAAAGTGTGTCACGCCTAATTCTTCTCTGCAAGCAGCAACGCCACCGGAAGCGCTCAATGCCTCCGATGGCGTTGTTTGTTTCTTAAAACCGGAAATAGATAAAAGGGTTATACACAGAACTAACAATGAAAAGAATACATAAGAGGAACAGCAAACCATACACCATATCCTCCACGAACACGCCCACAACCCCTTTTGGTTTTGGGCGTGTTTGCAACACCGGAAAAGAGAAAAAGAAGGCCAACGGAATGAAAAGCAATGCAAGCAAAATCTCTGAATTGGCACTGATCACCAGGGACAAACTGGTATCCTGCCAGACAAACATCGTGTGCAAAGCGTGGGATAAGTCTCCAAAATCTGTCCGGTTGAAGAGAACCCACCCCAAATTGACCACAAAAAAGGCGTACAGCCAACGCAGAGGGCTAGGCAGTTTTTCCAAAATACGACCCAGGAAAAACTTCTCCATCACCAGTAGTATCGCATAGTAGAGGCCCCATAAAATAAAATTCCACTCAGCTCCATGCCAGAAACCCGTCAGACCCCAGACCACTAAAATATTTCGTACCCACTTGGCCTTCCCTACTTTGCTGCCTCCTAAAGGAATATAGATATAGTCCCGGAACCAAGAAGACAGCGAGATATGCCACCGCCGCCAGAATTCCGTCGCGGAGCGAGAAAGATAAGGATAGTTGAAGTTCTCCAAGAAGTGAAACCCAAACATTCTTCCCAAGCCGATGGCCATATCACTGTAACCTGAAAAGTCAAAATAAATCTGCATGGTGTAGGCCAGAGATGCCAGCCAGTACATGGCTGTGCCGTAAATGGTCTGGTTTCCACTATAAATCATTTCCGCAATGGCAGCTACGTTGTTGGCGATCAAAACTTTTTTGCTCAAACCCACAATAAAGCGTTTTAATCCAGCCTCTACATCTTCCCAAGATTCCCGGCGATGAAGAATCTCTGTCTCTATGGTACTATACCGGACGATGGGACCGGCAATGAGTTGTGGAAAGAAGCTGATGTACAGAAGAAGATAGAAAAAATTCCGTTGCAACGCCACTCTTCCAAAATACAGATCAATCACATAGGAGAGGATCTGAAAGGTATAGAAGCTGATCCCAATGGGCAGAGCAATCTGCGGAATTGTCCAGTCACTGGAAACCAAGCGGGAAAAATTATCCCAGAAGAAGTTCAAATATTTGAACACCAACAAATTCAACACCACAAGAGAAATGGTAATCACAAAAACTGCCTTTTTCCCCCGTGGTCGATCCTTCAGAGAGGACATTCCAAGGCCACCAAAATAGGACACTGCCGTCGCGGCCAGCATCATCACCACATACTTTGGCTCTCCCCAGGAATAGAACAGCAAAGAAAGAATCAGAAGCAGGACATTTCGATAGACTCGGTTCTTCCAGAGAAAATAGGGAATGACCGCCAGAGGCAGAAAAAGGTATAGAAATGTAAGACTGCTGAATACCATACATCAAACCTCCGGGTCAAACGTATCCTGAACAAAATAATCTAGGTTGCCTATCAGCAACACCGTAGAGATACCATGCTCCTTTGTATAAGAAGACAGGTCAAATTCCTTGCCCATGCTGTGCTGGTAATAGCGCAGATCCACGGAATACAACGTATCATAATGGCTGGCCAGAAGCTTGAGCACAGCATTGTCAAAGGATTCTCCAATCACCAATAGATTTCCACGTCCTTGGGTTCCGGTGGTAAGCACAGTCTCCCCATTGTCCCCACCATAGAAGTTGCCGTAGGTAATCGGAATTTCTGCCGTGCCCGCAAGAAATGCTGACTGGTTCCCATAGTCTGCTGCCGAGGCACCATTGATGGTCACCGTCATCGGGGGAAAGGCGTAGGGGAAGGCAAAGAAGGGTTCTGTAAAAATGCTGTCTGCCCCCACAGTAGATGCCTTCACGCCGCTGAAGGCATCACTGACTAGCCTTGCCTCTCCTGTCGGCCGGAGGCGCTCCCCTTCACAGCCCAGAAAGTCGTAAAGCTGACAATATCCTTCATAAGAACCTATATGATTCCAGTGGGTATCGGTCTGATAAAACTTTTCTGCAAAATCCGAAAAACTGTTTACTGAATAGACCTTCTTCTGCCCTTCCGGCAAATCCAACCGCTGCATCAGATAGTCAGACATTCCGCTCTGCTCCCCTGTCTCAAAATTCAGGTCTGTATCCTTTTGTATATAATAGGTATAAAATGCCAGCTCAGGATGCTTGGCAAAGGTCCCGTTCAGGGCAGCAATCTTTCTGTCCAAAGCCTCTTGCTCCTTGGAAAGAGACCGTGTCCAGCTGACAATGTTTCCATCTCCATACAGACACACCCCCTCAAAGGAGGTATAACGGTTCTTGTTTAACTCTGCCAGTTTGGTCACACCTTCCAATACACCAAGCAGATAGCGGTTTTTTGCTTGATGATACAAACCTTTCATGGGCTGAGCCAAGTGGACCTGATCCATTAAGCTCATATCTACTCCATCCTGAAAACTCCCATCCATGTATCCAGAAACTGAAAAGGCTGGCATCTTTTCGGCGTATCGGTTCTCGTACTCATTGATGTCTTTGGGGAAAAAAATGGTACGGACCAGTCCCGCTGTCAGGAACACAAAAATCGCCAGGACAAACAATCTATTCATCCATCGCTTGGCCTTTTCCCCTTTTGCTTTTACTTTCTGCAACGCCATATCTCTCCCTTAACGTATACTCTCTGCCATCCCACAGGGTTTTGCGCTGACCCAAGCGAACAGGAAACGGGTTCACCCTATGGGATCGTCTTTCCACTCAGCCCACAGGAAGAGCGAAAAACAAAAAAGCCTTGTCTTTCGACAAGGCTTTCTACTGGAGGCGCCACCCAGATTTGAACTGGGGGTAAAGGTTTTGCAGACCTCTGCCTTACCACTTGGCTATGGCGCCATCTGGAGCGAGTGACGAGGCTCGAACTCGCTACCTCCACCTTGGCAAGGTGGCGC
>JAHHRP010000007.1 GCA_020025735.1 Evtepia sp. | reverse complement strand
CTTGCGCGGGAGCCTGCGGTTGTCCGGCGGCAGGCTGTCCTTGTGTGGGAGCCTGCGGTTGTTTAGCGGCGGGCTGCCCTTGCGCGGGAGCCTGCGGTTGTCCGGCGGCAGGCTGTCCTTGTGTGGGAGCCTGCGGTTGTTTAGCGGCGGGCTGCCCTTGCGCGGGAGCCTGCGGTTGTCCGGCGGCAGGCTGTCCTTGTGTGGGAGCCTGAGGTTGTTTAGCGGCGGGCTGCTCTTGCGCGGGAGCCTGCGGCTGTTCGGCAGCAGGTTGTCTTTGCGGCGGCATTTGGGGGTGTTCTGGGATGGACGCACCCTGGGCAGAGGCTGGGGATTGGTTGGCGGGGAGTGACTGTCCAGCAGACCGGGATTGGTTGGCAGGCAGCGGCTGCTCAGGTTTGGGTTGAGCAGTGGGCTGAGGGGAGGACATCCCAGTTTGGCCACTCACCGGGGACTGGGCAATCGGTTTGTCTGTGGGCGGCAGCGGAGCCGCCTTTTTTGCTGGAGATTCTGGTGGGGTATAGTCAGCATACTCCCACAAAATATCCCCTATGCTGAATTTGTCATCTGACATAGGAAACCCTCACAAAATCAGGAACCCAACCGCTGCCGCAGGGCCTCATAGAGGAGGATTGCCGCGGCAGCGCTGGCGTTCAGGGAATTGAGTTTGCCCTTCATAGGGATGTGAACGAGGACATCGCAAGTCTCCGTTACCAGGCGGCTCATGCCGTTTCCCTCTGAGCCAATGACGATGGCAGCAGGCCCTTTCAGATCGGTCTCATACAGACTGACAGGAGCATCGGCAGCAGCGCCAAAGATCCACAGCCCCTGCTTTTTCAGTTCTTTGAGCAGGGAGGGCAGATTGGCTACCCGGGCAACAGGTAGGTGGGCCACGGCACCAGCAGAGGTTTTTGCGACAACGGCAGTAAGACCAGCACTACGGCGTTTGGGAATGATGACCCCATGTGCCCCGGCACATTCGGCGGTGCGGATGACAGCACCCAAATTGTGGGGGTCGGAAAGCCCGTCACAGACCACTACCAGAGGAGGCTCTCCACGATCCTGGGCAATTTGGAGGATGTCCTCTACGCTGACATACTCCCGCACCGCAGCCACAGCAATGACGCCTTGGTGGGTATGGGTGCGGCTCATGCCGTCCAGCTTCCGCTTGTCGGCGTCAGCCACCACGATGCCTCGGCTGCGCGCGGTGGAGGCGATATGACCCAGGGCGGTATCTACGTCCCCCTTCATAATGAAAATTTTGTCGATATTGACACCGGCCCGCAGAGCTTCGATGACCGCATTGCGGCCCTCGATGATCCCATCGGCGGGGGTGTCCTCCCACGTCCGGTCGGGGCGGGGTTGGCTACGTTTGTTGTTCATAGTTCTCCGTTCTCGGCGGCAGAGGCCGCACGTGCGCTGAGGCAAAAAACTGGCAAAGAATGGATTTTCGGATAGAAACACATATTTTTGTGTTCTAATTGTATAGTATAGCATGGATCTCAGGGAAGAAAAAGACCTTTTTCGCGATAAATTCTCCCAATACGCCCAGGACAACACGACCATTCATAAAATCTTAACACCTAAGACATAGGGCGTTCCTTGCATTAAAAGAAGAAATATGATACCATGAACTCGATCCATTGGCGGGTAATTTTTCTGCTGCACGCCTATGGGATCTATGAAAACATAGAATAGATTAGAAAGCGGGGGATTCCCCCGGAACGGAGGACAGAGATCGTTGAGTTCCAATCAAAACAACAAGGGAAAAGGCGACGGCCAAGGACCAAGGAAGAAAGGGCTTATTATTGGAGCCATTCTTTGGGCAGTAATCCTGGTAGTCTTCTTTCATTTCCTGGTCAAAGAGATCTCCAACGCTGGCACCAAAGAGGTTCCATACTCTGAGTTTGTTCAAATGGTGCAGGAAGACAAAGTAGCTGCGGTGGAGATGACTGCCAACAAATACACGTTTTATTTAAAAGAAGATCTGCCCGAACAAGGCAAGGAAGGAAAGGAGCAAGACTTAGCCAAGGTCCTAACCCAGCAGATGGAAAAGGGCGGTGTGACCCGCTATGTTGCATCGCCTTTGCCCGAGAAGGATCAGGAATTGCTCCCGATGCTGCGGGAGCATAAGGTCAAGTTCTATTCGCCTGTGCAGGAGGAATCCTCCTATCTGGCTCGCATGATGATCAACTATGTCATACCCATGGTCATCATGGTGGGGGTACTGATTTTTATCATGCGCCGTATGGGCGGCGGCATGGGCGGACTGGGTGGTGTGGGCAAAGCAAATGCCAAAGTCTATATGGAAAAATCCACCGGGATCACCTTCGCCGATGTGGCTGGACAGGATGAGGCAAAAGAATCTCTGGTGGAGATTATAGATATCCTGCATAACCCAGGGAAATACACTGAGATCGGGGCAAAACTTCCCAAGGGTGCCCTATTGGTTGGCCCGCCGGGTACCGGCAAAACCCTTTTGGCCAAAGCGGTGGCTGGAGAGGCCAATGTTCCCTTCTTCTCCATCTCTGGTTCAGACTTTGTGGAGATGTTTGTGGGGGTCGGTGCATCGCGGGTGCGTGACCTGTTTAAGGAAGCCAATAAAGTGGCCCCCTGTATCGTCTTCATTGATGAGATCGACACCATCGGTAAGTCACGGGACAACCGCATGGGGGGCAACGACGAGCGGGAACAGACCCTGAATCAGCTCTTGGCAGAGATGGACGGATTTGATCCCACAAAGGGAGTCATCCTCCTGGCTGCCACCAACCGGCCAGAGGTGCTGGATCAGGCCCTGCTGCGGCCGGGTCGGTTTGATCGGCGGATCACCATTGACCGGCCCAACTTGGCTGGCCGCTTGACAACCCTTCAGGTTCATACCCGACGCATCCGTCTGGCAGAAGATGTGGATTTGAAAAAGGTCGCACTGGCCACTGCTGGTTGTGTGGGTGCGGATCTGGCCAACCTGGTCAATGAAGCCGCCTTGCGGGCGGTGCGCTTGGGTCGGCGTGCTGTGAACCAGAAGGATCTGCTTGCCGCCTTCGAGTTGGTTATCGCCGGCACGGAGAAGAAAGGAAGCGTGCTGACCGAGTTTGAGAAAAAGTTGGTGGCGTATCACGAAGTGGGGCACGCCATGGTGGCCTATAAGCAGAAGAACACAGAACCGGTGCAGAAGATCACCATTGTTCCACACACCCAAGGCTCTCTGGGCTACACCCTGCTCATGCCGGAGGAGGATAAAACCGAGCTGCGGACGCGGGATGAATTGCTGGCTCGGATTGCGGTATCCATGGGTGGCCGTGCAGCGGAGGAAGTGGTGCTGAACACCATGACCAACGGTGCGGCTCAGGACATTCAGGATGCGACTGCCATTGCCCGGAACATGGTGGCTATGTACGGCATGAGTGATCGTTTCGGTATGATGGCCCTGGCCTCTAAGCGAAGCCAGTATCTGGAGGGCGGTTATGGCATGGACTGTGCCCAGGACACAGCCGCGGCCCTGGATGAGGCGGTGCAGAAGATTCTGGAGCAGTGTTACAGCACGGCGGTGCAGACCATCCGGGACAGCCGAGAGGAAATGGACCGTGTGGTAGCCTATTTGCTGGAAAAAGAGACCATTACTGGTGCGGAGATGGTGGCGCTGATCCAAGGCAAGGACCCTGCCCTGGCAGAGGAGAATCAGCCGGAGGTTGCATCCTTAGCAGGTTCTGTTGCTGAAGGAGCGTCTTCCATGGTCCAGGCAGCCCCTGGAAAGCAGCTGGACCGGGAAATTTCCGACGAGGAGGAGACCTCCACGGAGAAGGCTGCTCCCCCTCCGCAGAACGGACCGAAGGACGAAACTTGATCGAATTTTGTGATTCCCCGCTCTGGGACCGTTGAGGTTCTGAGCGGGGAATTTTCTGGGTGGAAAGCGACATTTTTCTTGGGATTTCTGTGCAGGGCTGCTTTTTCAAATGCGGCTGTCCAGAGATGGGCCATCCCTCTTGCAACCCAGGGATGGTTGTGATATGATTACACCTAATATAAGATAAAAGTATTTTAGAATGAGACCTGTCAGGTCTTGTCTGACGGGAAAAGGATTGTTTATGGAAATCAACGGCATTGAGGTCGAACTTGACCTGCGTTACAGCGAAATGAATCTTTCTCAAGGGATTATGAAAGCGCTGAATCAGAAAGGGTTTCCCTTGGCAACCCCTGTTCAGGCAGGGGCGATCCCTTGTTTCAAGGACTGGAAGGATGTCATTGCCAAGGCCCCCACTGGGTCTGGCAAAACCTTTGCCTTTGGCATCCCTATGGTGGAGCATACAGACCCGGAAGGGACGGATATCACGGGCCTGATTCTGGCCCCCACTCGGGAACTGGCTTTGCAGATCCAGGAAGAGCTGCGCCAACTGTGTGCGTTTCTGCCTGGCATCCGGGTGTCCTGCCTCTACGGTGGTCAGCCCATCGACCGACAGATCAACAACCTGAAAAAACGCCCCCAGATTGTGGTGGCGACTCCTGGCCGCCTTATGGATCACATGAAACGCCGCACAGTACGCCTGGATAAGGTGGCTACGGTGGTGCTGGACGAAGCTGACCGGATGCTGGACATGGGTTTTATTAAGGATGTCACCAGGATTCTTAAGCAGATCCCCCATCGGCGGAACATGGGCCTTTTCTCAGCGACCATTTCTCGAGAGGTTATGGATATTTCCTGGCTGTATCAGCGGGACCCTGTGGAGATCGTTGTCCGCCCTGTTCAGGAAAACCGGCCCCCAATCACCCAATATCGCCTCAAGGTAGACCAGGGCGGCAAGGTGGACATGCTGACAGCCATTCTGGAAAAGGCGCAGCTGGACCGGGTGATTGTGTTCTGCAACACCAAAAACACCACCGATCGCCTGACGGGGTTGTTGCAAATGCAGGGGGTCTCCGCACAGTGTATCCATGGAGACTTGGGCCAGAAAGTTCGAGAGAAGGTTTTGTCATCCTTTCGGTCTGGGCATCTGCGGGTGCTGGTGGCCACAGATGTGGCTGCCCGAGGGCTGGACATTGATGACGTGGATGCTGTGGTCAACTACGATATCCCCGAGGAAGGGGAGTATTATGTTCACCGCATTGGCCGTACTGGTCGGGCAAAGCATCAAGGCGCAGCCTATAACCTTATCTCTTCTGTCACAGACGATGTGCGCTTGGATGAGATCATCCGCAACAATAAGTACCAAGTGGAAACGCTTTCTCTCTGAAAGGAGAAAAAGATTACCCGTTTCAAAGGTGTTTGACATCGCCTGGGCTGCCCCCTGTGGGTTGAGGCGCAAAGGTTTTGTTTCTATGTATGGTTAAGTTTGATTGATCCCGGCGAGCTCCAGTCAATTTTAGCGCGGTGGAGGACTGCGCTGCTGAATATTGGACCGCTTCAACTGCGCTAGGTTTGGCGATCCAGCTCAAAAAAAGGAGGATATCACCATGAGCACCATCCGCACCGCTGTTCCAGAGGATTTGCCCCAGCTGAAAGACCTCTGGCGAAAGTGTTTTGGAGACCCCAGCGCCTATGTGGACATCTTCTTCCAAAAGTTCTGCTCTATGGATCAGGTCCTAGTGCTGGGCGATGAGGGAGAGGTGGACAGTATGCTTGCTCTGCTTGAGAACACCCTCATCCTGCCTACGGGAGAGGAGGTTCCTGTGGGCTATGTCTACGCCTTGGCCACCAACCCTTATATGCAGGGGAAGGGTCATGCCCGTCAGATTATGACCTATGCCAATGATGTCTTGCGCCAGTGGGGGAAGAAAGCCATTACCTTGGTACCTGCGTCCCCCTCTTTGCATCGATACTTTGAGAGTTTAGGGTTAGATGAATGCTTTGCGACACGCAAGGTAGAGGTGCTTGCGTCCTCTCTTACCGGAGAGACTGGCGGAGGGGTTATGACACCGATTTCCCCCCAGGAGTATAATCAGATCCGGGCGGACTACCTGAAGGGGACCTTCCACATGGCCTACTCGGATAAGATGATTTCCTTCCAGGAGATCGGCAGCCACCTGGCCTATGGCGATCTGTATAGGATCGAGGTGAATGGGGTGGTGGGCTGTGCTGCCATTGAGTATGTCCAAAAACGGCGGTTGCTGGTGAAGGAACTTCTGCTGCCGGTGGAGGAGATGCCCAAGGCGGTGGAGATCATTGCCAAAGAGATGGAGGCATCCCGCTATCACGTCCGCACCCCAGCCTTCTGGGATGGTCTGCCGGGCAGCTATTGCCAGGCGTTTGGGATGATAAAATGGTATGATACGGATTTGCGTACCAAATATTTTGCCGTACAGGATGCCTATTTGGGCCTGGGATTTGACTAATCCCCAAAAGAACAGATGACAGCACCGTGGAGGAAGTTTGCCGAAGCGGTGCTTTTGTCTTTGTGGGAGAATACGTCGATGTTCTGTGTAGGATGGTGATGAAACAATGAATCCCCCAGAGCAAAGTTTGCTCTGGGGGATTGGTTTCGTTATCCTGCGGCCATGAGAGACTGGGCAATGAGGCAGGTGCTGTCTGCCTGCTGGTCGGAGCTGGGGAGGAGATTGACCAGACTGCTTTCCACAGACACTTTGGCTTCGGGGATGAGGGGAGGCTCTTTGGGCGCAGCAACCTCGGAGGTTACATACCAATAGGCGCTGGAGTTTTCTACCCGAGTACCCCAAGCCTGCTCAATGGGGATGATTCCCTGGGGAGCGAATTCAGAAGGATCGGCGCAGTAGAACTGGCCGTCTTTGTACTCAGTCAGCAGGATACCGTGGGGGACACAGGCGGCGTGGAGCATGATTCCTTCGGGGTGCTGGTTCAGCAGATCCACCAGGACCTGCCGATTGGCCTGCCCACCAGGCAGACGTGCGTGGCCTACGGTCATATCGCCGTAGGAGAATTGATAGGGCAGTCCCCGGCCCGCGCGCCAAAAGACCTTGCGGCAGCTGCTTTCGGTAATCTGGTTCCAGTTTGCGTCACCGTTGAGTAAGGCGGCGCGTCTGAGCATCATGGCGGTCGATGCCAGCGTACAGGTTCCTCTCTGCTGTTGTTTGAGGAACACATCGGTTTGGTTGATCTCGTCTGCCGTGGCAGCCATGGCCGTGGGGATCATGATTGCGGTCAGCAACATACCCGTCATGAAAAAACTCAGAATCCGTCTCTGCATCAAATCGCTCCTTTTGTAACCAAATCAAAAAAAATAGACTGCCTTGTTTCTATCTGTAACCTTTGGAAAGGCAGTTGTTACTCTCTGTAACTTTTTTGTAATCATAGCATACTTTCCTTCTGGTGGGAACCCCTTTTCGGGAGAAATTTCTCTTTTTTTTGTTTCTAAAATGTTAAAATTTTGTAGCCATTTTTTATTTTTTGTATGAGATAGACAAGGAGAAGTGAAAAAACAAAAATACATATAGAAACGATAGGATTAAAAAGTCCCTGTGGAAAATGATGGAAATGAGGAGAAAAGATACCAGAAAACACAGGGAAAAACCGCAGCAAAGGACCACCATCATAAGCCGCAGATAAGCCGGGATAAGAGGCTTGACAATCTTCTCCATCAGACATACAATAAGTACCATCTGAATCAATAGGGTGTCATCCATATAATATACATTATATACTATAGTTATAGTGTATTTAAGGAGACCCATTACAGTTATTATCACAGGGATCGCCGGCCCGACCGGACATCCAGATTAAAGGATGGGAACTATGGCTAAGGACAACAAGAAAAAAGTGGAGCAAATCACCGATATGGAGGTGGACTTTGCCCAGTGGTACACCGACGTGTGCAAAAAGGCGGAGCTGATTGATTACTCCTCCATCAAGGGAATGTTCATCTATCGACCCTACGGCTATGCCATCTGGGAGAATATCCAGGCAGAACTGGACAAACGCTTCAAGGAGACGGGCCACGAGAACGTTTACCTGCCCATGCTCATCCCTGAATCCCTTCTGCAAAAGGAAAAGGACCATGTGGAGGGATTTGCGCCGGAGTGCGCCTGGGTGACTTATGGGGGCAGTGAGCCTCTGGAAGAGCGCTACTGCATTCGTCCGACCTCAGAGACCCTGTTCTGTGAACATTATAAAAATGTCATTCAGTCCCACCGAGACCTGCCAAAGCTGTATAATCAGTGGTGTTCGGTGCTGCGATGGGAAAAGACCTCCCGCCCCTTCCTGCGCCACAGAGAATTTTTGTGGCAGGAGGGCCACACCATGCACGCCGATGCCGAAGAGGCCCGGGAAGAGACCCAGCAGATGCTGAACATTTATGCGGACTTTTTGGAAAATGTTCTGGCGATGCCGGTGGTGAAAGGCCAAAAGACGGACAAAGAGAAGTTCAACGGTGCGGAAGAGACTTACACCGTCGAGTGCATGATGCACGATCACAAGGCGCTCCAATCTGGCACCAGCCACTATTTTGGTGACGGATTTGCCCGTGCCTTTGACATCACCTTCACGGGGAAGGACAATACCCTTCACTATCCCCATCAGACCTCTTGGGGGGTGTCTACCCGGATGATTGGCGGCATCATCATGACCCATGGTGACAACAATGGGTTGGTGCTGCCCCCTCGGATTGCACCCATTCAGGCGATGGTCATTCCTGTGGCCCAGCACAAGGAAGGGGTGCTGGAGGCCGCGCAGAATCTCCTCGACCGTCTGAAAGCCGCAGGGATTCGGGCAAAAATGGACGATTCAGAGCAGTCGATGGGCTGGAAGGCCGCAGAGTATGAGATGAAAGGGGTCCCTCTGCGGGTAGAAATCGGGCCAAAAGACATGGAGAAGGGCCAGTGTGTCCTGGTCCGCCGGGACAATGGCGAGAAAGTTTTTGTCAATCTGAATGAACTGGAGACCGCTGCGGCGGCTACGTTGGATGCCATCCATGACGGGATGTACCAGCGGGCGAAGAAAAATTTGGAGGAGCATATTTTTGAGGCCCATTCGCTGGAAGAGGCCAAGCAGCTTCAGGCAGATCATGGCGGGTTTATTAAGACCATGTGGTGTGGGGACCTGGCTTGTGAGATGAAGATGAAAGAGGAGGCTGGGATGACCTCCCGCTGCATCCCCTTTGCGCAGGAGCATTTGGGGGACACTTGTCCTATCTGTGGCCGGGCAGCAAAGAAGATGATCTACTGGGGTGTAGCGTATTAAAGCAAAGGACCCGGCAACAACAAGAGAAAAGAAAAAGTGCCGCGAAATTTTTCGCGGCACTTTTTTCGTATAGGATCCGTCTGTTTTTAAGAGGGCATCAACGCTGGTTTAATACTGCGTCATTGTGGACACATTACAGGACTTTCGAGAGAAAGGTTTTGGTCCGTTCTTCTTGAGGATTGGAGAAAATCTCTTCAGGGGTATTTTGTTCTATAATTTTCCCATCAGCCATGAAGAGGACCCGGTCCCCTACTTCTTTGGCAAACCCCATCTCATGGGTGACAACCACCATGGTCATCCCAGCATCGGCCAGCTGTTTCATCACATCCAGCACCTCGCCGACCATTTCCGGGTCCAGAGCGGAGGTAGGCTCGTCAAAGAGCATCAGCTTGGGTTTCATAGCCAGTGCCCGAACAATGGCAATCCGCTGTTTCTGCCCGCCAGAGAGTTGGCTGGGATAGGCATTCGCCTTGTCCTCTAACCCCACCCGGCGCAGCAATGTCTGGGCTTGCTCATCGGCTTCTGCCTGCGTCATAAGGCCCGTCTGCACAGGAGCCAGGGTGATGTTTTTGCGGATGGTCATATTGGGGAAGAGGTTGAAGTGTTGAAAGACCATGCCCATCTGCCGACGGATGCGGTCGATGTCTACCTTGGGATCGGTAATGTCCGTGCTGTCAAAGGTGATGTGACCTTTGGTGGGGGTTTCCAGCAGGTTCAGGCACCGCAGGAAGGTGGACTTGCCCGAACCAGAAGGCCCGATGATGACGACTTTCTCGCCGGGATAGATATGCTCAGAGAGATCGTCCAGGACCAGATGGGACCCAAAAGACTTGGAGAGATTTTTAACGTCGATCACTTTGTTGCAGCCTCCTTTCCAGTTTGCCCAGCAGCCAGCTGAGGATCATCACCAGCACCAGATAGATGGCGGCCGTGCCCAGCAGAGGGAACATTTGCTCATAGGTTCGATTGTAGATCCCCTGGGCGGCATAGAGCAGCTCTTTACCACCGATAACGGTGATGAGGGAAGTATCCTTCAAAAGGATGATGAACTCGTTGCCCAAGGCGGGGAGAATGGCCTTGATGGCCTGGGGGATGACGATGAAGCGCATGGTGGTCATGTAATTCAGCCCCAGAGAACGTCCGGCTTCCATCTGACCCTTGTCCACAGACATCAGGCCGCCGCGGACGATCTCAGAAACATAGGCACCGGAGTTGATGCCCAGGGTCAGGGTGCCGATCATGGTAAAACTGCGGCTGCTGGCGAAGATCACGCCTGCCATAATCAGGAGCTGAACCATCATGGGTGTGCCCCGAATGACGGTGACATAGATCTTACAGATGATGTTCAGCACGCCTAGAATGGGGTTGCGCCGTCCTGGGCGCTGCTGGTCGTGGGCTGCACGCAGCATGGCCACAAGAATCCCCAGTACGATGCCCAGAATCAGGGCCATGGCAGTGACCAGCAGGGTAGTTTTTACCCCTTTCAGATACTGAAGCCAACGATCGGCCTCGATAAATGCCTGATAAAACTTCACGAAGAAGTTTTGAAAAAAACTCAGGTCTCCACCGGATACACCGATGGCTTTCCAAGTGGTGTAAAGTTCCTCCATATTGGGCCGTCACCTCTCTCTCTTTATTGTCGGATTTCTTGGAAGAACAGGAAAAGGGCGGCTTGTGCCGCCCTTTTCTATGGGACAGTGACTTATTCTGCTGCGGTGTCGGTGTTGCTGCCTGCTTTGTCAGCAGGGGCATCTGTCTTATCAGCAGGAGCGTCTGTCTTGTCGGCAGGAGCGTCTGCTTTATCAGTAGTGCTGCCATCGGCGGGGATGTACTTGTCGCTGATAGACTGCACGGTGCCATCAGCGATCAGCTCTTTCAGGGCAGTGTTGACTGCCTCCAGCAGGGCGGTGTTGCCCTTGGCCACGCCAATGGCATATTCTTCGTTGGCAAACTCGGTCTCCAGGATTTTCAGGCCGGCGTTTGCTTTTACCAGTTCCTTGGCGGGGGCGTTGTCGATGACCACACAATCCACCTGACCGTTGGTCAGAGCTTTCACAGCGGCGATGCCATCATCGTAGGCCACCACCTGCTCTTCGCCATAGGAGTCGGAACACATGATGTAGCCGGTGGTGCCGCGTTGGGTACCGATCTTCTTCTTGCCCAGGTTATCCAGGGTGACGTCGGAACCATCCTTGACGATGACCACCTGCACGCCATTGGCATAAGGTTCAGAGAAATCCAGCACCAGCAGCCGGTCCTCATTGACAGTGACACCAGCCATGACGATGTCGCTCTTGCCGGTTTGTGCGGCCAGGAGGGCACCATCAAAATCCATGTCATCAATTTGTAGTTCCAGGCCCATCTTTTCCGCGATGGCTTGGGCTACCTCGGCGTCGATGCCTACGATCTTACCACTGTCGTCGGTCATTTCGTAGGGAGGGAAGGCGGCGTTGGTGGACATGGTCAGCTTGCCCTCGTTCACGGTGGTCAGTTTCGTGGCGGAGGTCTGCTGGTCGTCCTCGGTGGGTGCGGGATCGGAGTTGGCGTTGCCGCAGCCTGCCAGGGACAGGAGGCCCAGAAGCATGGCGGCAGACATCAGTACAGCAAGAAACTTTTTCATGATGCAACCTCTTTTCATTTTTTCGTTCTTGAAGTTTTTAGGCGGGACCCTCAGGGGGACCCACCATGGTCAGAACGATATGGATTATACACAACATTCAAAAAAGATGCAAGCGATTTTAAAGAAAAAGTTCTGAAAACTAGGAAAATATATAGAGAACCGGGCAGTACAGCGGAAGCGTACTGCCCGGTTTGGACAAAAGAATATTCAGTTCGACTGAATAATGCATAATCTCTCAAAAGGGATTACTGGAAGTTGGCCTTTCTCTTTTCCAGGAAAGCAGCCAGGCCTTCGTCGCCGTTGGCGTGGAGGCGGGCAGCGGCCTGGGCCTCAGTCTCTTCCTTGAGCAGGTCCTCCAGGTTGGTCTCAAGGGACTTGTTCATGATGAGCTTGGAGCTGCTGTAGCAGTTCAGGGGGCCCTTAGCGATCTTGTTGGCCAGCTTCATGGCTTCGTCCATCAGCTGCTCTTTGGGGTAGACGTGGTTGCACAGGCCCAGTTCCTTCATCTCGGGAGCCTTCACAGGCCGCTGGGTCATCATCAGCTCCTTAGCCATGTTCAGGCCGCAGGCGCGGGGCAGCAACCAGTGACCGGCGCAGTCGGGGATGAGGCCCACAGCGCCGAAGGCGACCATGAACATAGCGTCATCAGCGACCAGGGCGATGTCACCGGCCAGCAGCAGGGAGGTGCCGGCACCAGCGATGGCGCCATGTGCCACGGTGATGGTGGGCTTGACGAAGTTGATCATCTTCTTCATGAAGATACCGGCGACGTTATAGAAATCAAAGACGGCATCGGGCGTGTCCAGGCCCTTCATCTCGGGGATATCGCCGCCGGCGCAGAAAGCACGGCCTTCGGCGTTGACCACCACGCAGCGGACGGTATCGTCCTTCTCGGCGGCGTCAAATGCGGTGGTCAGGTCCACGAAGATCTGCTTGCTCATGGCGTTGAGGGCCTTGGTGCGGTTGAGGCTGACGATGCCAACATTGCCCTCAACGCGGTACAGTACGGTTTCCAGTTCCATGGTAAATCGCTCCTTTTTCTGTCTGAGTAAATTATGGGTAGCTGGGAGACACCCATGCGTATACAGTTTGAAGTATAGCACATGAGCGGGGCGTTGAAAAGGAAAATTTCACGTCTGGGCAGAATTTTCCCCGCTGGCAGCCGCAGAGAGGTCCTCCAGGACGATACCAGCCAGTTTTAACACGTCATCGCCCTTCTTCAGGCGTAGAGAGAGGTAGGGTTTTTCTCCGGCAGAGAAGAGCAGACGGCTCTTGTATTTTTCCAGACCGCACACCGCGGCTACCTGGGCAAAGTCCGGCTGGGGCAGGGAAAAGCGCAGGGTGGTCTCTTTCTGGGTAAGCTCAGGGATGCCCAGACTGGCTGCCCGCGCCCGAAGCAGAGCAATGGTAATGAGATTCATCACACTTGTGGGAGGATCGCCATAGCGGTCAATCAGCTCATCGGTGATGTCATCTCCCTCTTCCTGAGAGCGGATGCGGGCCATACGGCGGTACAGGTCCATGCGCTGTTCAGGGGCGGGGATATATTTTTCGGGGATGGCAGCAGGGACAGCGAAGTCGGCGGTACATTGGGTCTGCTTCAGGATGGGTTTTCCCTGTTCCTCCAGCACGGCTTCTTCCAACAGCCGGAGATAAAGATCGTATCCTACGCTCATGAGGAAACCGGATTGTTCCGGCCCCAGCAGGTTGCCTGCCCCGCGGATTTCCAGATCTCGCATGGCGATCTTGAAGCCGGAGCCAAAGGCGGCATACTCCCGGATGGCGGACAAACGCTTGGATTGCTCTTCTGTGAGGACTTTGCTGGGGCGATAGGTGAGATAGGCAGAAGCGCGGCGGGTGGATCGTCCCACCCGGCCTCGGAGTTGGTGGAGCTGGGACAGGCCGAAGGTTTCGGCATTTTCGATGATGAGGGTGTTCACATTGGGCAGATCAATCCCTGTCTCGATGATGGTGGTACACACCAGGATATCCAGTTCTCCATCGGTCATTTGGCTCATGATGTCCCCCAGCTGTTCCTGATCCATCTTGCCGTGGGCGGTGGCGATGCGGACGGCATCCCCCAACAGGTCATGGAGTTTGGCGGCGGTACGATCAATGGTCTCGGTGCGGTTGTGGAGGTAGTAGACCTGTCCGCCCCGGTCCAGCTCCCGGCGGATGGCATCCGCCAGGATAGCCCAGTCGTGTTCTAGGACATAGGTCTGCACAGGCTGGCGGTTGGTAGGGGGCTGCTCTAGGGTGGACATATCCCGCAGGCCGGACAGGGCCATGTTTAGGGTGCGGGGAATGGGCGTGGCCGAGAGGGTGAGGACATCCACCTGACTGGTGAGTTTTTTCAGCTTTTCCTTGTGTCCCACGCCGAAACGCTGCTCTTCGTCTACCACTAAGAGGCCCAGGTCACGGAAGTGGATCTCTTTACCCAGCAGCTTGTGGGTGCCGATGAGCAGGTCCACCGATCCGGCCTCCGTTCGGCGGAGGATCTCTCGTGTCTGACCAGGGGTGCGGAAGCGGGAGATCATTTCGATCTCTACGGGAAAGTGGGAAAAGCGTTTTAGGGCAGTCATATAGTGCTGCTGTGCCAGCACGGTGGTGGGGACTAGGAGAGCGGCTTGTTTTCCCTCTAGCACACACTTCATAATGGCCCGGAAGGCCACTTCGGTCTTGCCGTAGCCCACGTCACCGCACAGCAGCCGATCCATGGGGATGGCCCGTTCCATGTCTCGCTTGATCTCTGCCACACAACGAAGCTGGTCATCGGTTTCGGGATAGGGGAAGAGCGCCTCAAAGTCCTTTTGCCAGGGAGAGTCTGGTGCAAAGGCGTGGCCTGCCAGCCGCTGCCGCTGTGCATAGAGTTTGATGAGCCCTTTGGCCATATCCTGAGCGGCTTTTTTGGCGCGGGTTTTGGATTTCTCCCACTCAGTGCCGCCCAATTTGGACAGGCGCTTGCGGTCGGGATCGTCTCCGCTGCCGATGTATTTGGCGACCAAGTCCAGCTGGAGCGCAGGGACGTAAAGAATATCTGCCCCGGAAAATTGCAGCTTGATGTAGTCTCGGTCGGCACCGTCCACAGGCATCTTCACCATCCCCACGAAGCGGCCGATGCCGTGGTGTTCATGGACCACCAGATCGCCGGGGGCAAGATCGGTGAAGGATTCCAGCCGCTGGCGAGTGGAAGGGTCCGCTTTGGTCCGTCTGGCCCGGGGTTTCCGAGGCGGGGGGGCTTCTCCTTCCGTGAGCAGGGCAAACTTGCCGTCGGGGAAATCAAAGCCTGCCGACAGACTGCCCACCGCAAGGGTAATGCAGCCGGGGCGGGGCAGATCATGCAGGGCTTCATCCAGGGCAGCGAAGACTTTTTTCTCTCGCAGCATGGCCTGGAGCGCCTCTGCTTTGCGCCGGGTAGAGGTAAGAAGCACAACGGCAAAGTTTTCTTTCTGATACTGGCGCAAGTCCTCAATGACAGCGTCAAAGCGAATGCCATACCCTGTCAGCTGCCGGGCGGTGAGGGAGAGCAGGAACGCTGGTGGCAGCGGCGGTGAACCGGTGGGGAAGGCGTCGAAATAAAGAAGCGTCCGGGGAGTGAGATCGGTACACAGTGCATCCAGGGATTTGGCAAATGCGGGGGCTTTGCCGGTGAGGACCCCTTGTTCCAACAGGGCAGTGGTGTCTTCCCCCAGCTGCCACAGGTAGTTTTTGGCCCGTTCTGCCACGCGAGGGGTGTCACACAGGCAGACGAGGGCATCGGAAGGCAGGTAATCGGCAGGGGTGGACAGCTGATCATAGACAGAAGCCAAAGCAAGGTCCGGCGGTCCCACGATACCTTCTCCGTGGAGTGCGATCACCTCTCCAGCGGGCAGGAAGGTGCAGGATTCCCGCGACGCGGTGCGCCGCTGGGTCACCGGATCAAAAAGTCCCATGGAGTCGATCTCATCCCCCCAGAACTCCATCCGCACAGGCAGGTCCAGGCCGGGAGAAAAGACATCCAGAATCCCGCCCCGCAGGGCGAACTGGCCTGTACCCTCCACTTGGTCACAGCGCGTGTATCCTGTGCGGGTGAGAAAGTCGATCAATTCTTCTGGTTGGCAGACCTGTCCCGCCGTAAGATGGCGGCAGGCATCGGCAAAGACTGCGGGGGGCATGGTTCGCTGGAGCAAGCCCTCCACGGAGGCAGCCAGCACAGGACAGTCCCCCCGATGCAGACGAGAGAGGACCTCCAGGCGCTGATGCTCCCACTGGCGAGAAGCTGCCCCTGGATGAAAGAGAAAGTCTCGGGCGGGCAGCAGAGGGACTTCTTGACCAGTGAGGGCTTCCAGATCTCTGGCCAGCCGCCGCGCCTCCTCGTCATTGGGGCACACGAGAACCAGCGGCCGGCCGGTGTCCTGATGGAGCGCGGCGGCAAGATATCCTCGATGGATTGCAGATAGGCCGGCCAGTGCCACAGGGGATTTTTTCTGGGCCAATGCCTCCAGCAAGCGGGGGTAGTCTCCCAGGCGGTCCAGGAAGCGGATCAGGCCAGGGTGGGAAAGGACAGCGGACATAACAAACCTCCTTTCAAAGAAACGGGGATTGCAGAATGGGGCGTCTCCCTGGGTCAGCCATTGAAGCTGGCCATGGCTTTCTCCACGCCTTGGCTCAGCAGACAGGTTACGGCATCTGCTGCCCGGGAGATGGTCTCCTCCATGGCGGCTTTGTCTGGCCCTGTGAATTTGCTTAGGACCCAGTCGGCCATATCGCTGTCGGGATGGGGTTTTCCTCCCACCCCTACCTTGATCCGGGGGAACTGGTCAGTACCCAGATGGGCAATGATGTTTTTCAGCCCATTATGGCCGCCTGCAGAACCGCTGCGGCGGATGCGGAGTTTTCCCTGGGGCAGGGAAACATCGTCCGAAATCACGAGAATCTGTTCGGGAGGGATCTTGTAAAACCGGGCGGCCTGACTCACAGCCTCCCCGGATAGATTCATATAGGTAGTAGGCTTCATAAGCAGCACGGACTGTCTGCCCACGATGGCCGTGTTGGTCAGGGCCTTGAATTTGAGTTTCTGCACGGGGATATCCGCCTGTTCTGCCAGCTGATCGATGACCAGAAAGCCGACATTGTGGCGGGTCCATTCGTACTTTGGGCCAGGGTTGCCCAGGCCAACCACCAGCCAATCAGCCGGGCCGGGTCGCTTGAAAGAAAACATACGCAGGACACCTCAAAGAAAGAATCAAAACAGGGATTTAGACCAAAACAATTCCGCCGCGGGTTGCGGCGGAATTGCAGTCTGTCAAACAACGAAGGGGGTTGGAACCACCGCGCAGCGCTGCGGGGCGGCAGACACGATCACACAAACAGGCGGGAGACCGAGTCCTCGTGATAGATAAAACTAATGGCATCGGCCAGCATAGGAGCGGCAGAGAGATACTTGATCTTACTGCATCTCACACCGTCTTTGGGAGGAATGGTATCCAGGAAAAGCACTTCTTTAATGGCGCTGTCTTCAATGCGCTGGATGGCAGGGCCGGAGAGAACGCCATGAGAAGCACAGGCGTAGACTTCGGTAGCGCCGCCCAGCTCCACCAGGGCCTTGGCTGCACCGCAGAGGGAACCGGCGGTGTCCACCATATCATCCAACAGGATGACCCGCTTGCCGCGGACCTCACCGATGATGCTCATGACCTCAGAAGAATTGGCTTTCTGACGGCGCTTATCCACGATGGCCATGGTCATGCCGAGTTTTTGGGCAAACGCCCGGGCCCGGGCTACGGAACCTACGTCGGGAGAGACAACCATGGTGTTTTCTGTGTCATCCCCAAAGCGAGACTTAAAATAATCCACAAAGAGAGGACTCCCCAGCAGATTGTCCACAGGGATATCGAAAAATCCCTGAATCTGAGCTGCGTGCAGGTCCATGGTCAGCACCCGGTCGGCGCCAGCGGAGGTGAGCATATTGGCCACCAGCTTGGCGGAGATGGGATCGCGGGGTTTTGCCTTGCGGTCCTGGCGGGCATATCCGAAATAAGGAATCACCGCTGTGATGCGTCCGGCAGAGGCCCGTTTGAATGCGTCAATCATCACCAGCAGCTCCATCAGGTTGTCGTTGACGGGAGAGCAGGTGGATTGGATCACGAACACATCGGAACCGCGGACGGTTTCGTAAATGGAGACGAAGCATTCTCCGTCAGAGAAGCTGCCGCACTGCAGGTCACCCAGGGGCAGGCGGAGTTCTTTGCAGATGGCTTCGGCCAGGGCGCGGTTGGAGTTACCGCAGAAAATCTTCAGATCCTTGCCATGTGAGATCATCGTAACATCCCTCTCGATAAAAAATAGTAGAATTTCCTCTGCTACGCGTTGCGCTTGCGCCGCCTGGGGGGCGGCAGAGTCCCTTTCTATGATTATTATAACAAATTGTTTGCAGAAATGCACCCATTTTCCATGAAATTTTCAAAAAAAACCCAGGCGTTTTTTGTAGAATCGGACAGAAGAGACAGCTGGGAATAGAATGAGGGAAAAGAGTTGTCAGATGAGATAGACCATGATAGAATAAAACAATGCCTACCCGCTGCTGTCATTTGGAATCTATGCGGGCGCTGGGGTTGAACCAGGGCTTCCGGCAAGGGGACGGCAAAGCCAACAAAGGAGATATCGTCTTATGAAAAATATGGTACGCCGCACGTTGGGTGTGGTCCTTGCAGCAGGGATGACCACGGCGCTGCTGAGTGGCTGCGGTGGGCCTGATCCCATCAAGGATGTGATGGGGTACAGTGGCTCCACGGTCATGCTCACTGTCAATGGAAAGGATATTACAGCGGAGGAATACCTCTTCTGGTTGGGCAATCAGGCAGACCAGGCAATGGGATACCTGAGCATGATGGCGCCGGAGGACGGAGACCATGGCAGCATTTGGGATATGGAGATCGAGCAGGGGGTTACTGCGGGAGACAACATTAAAGAATCTGCCAAGCAATATGCTGTGACATACAGTGTGGTGGCAGCCCAGGGCAAGGAGAAGGGTTACACCTACACCGACGAGGATAAGAAAGCCTATGAGGAAGAGCTGGCCACAGTCAAAGAGCAGATGGGTGGAGAAGAGGCGTTCCAGACCTGGCTGAAGAGCACCTGCATGACGGAAAAGGGATTTGAGAAGATGAGTTCCGTCAGCTATATCAACAAGCACATGGTCGATGGAATGTTCCGGGAAGGTGCCGAGAATGCGCCCACACCGGAGGATCTTGCCAAATACGCCCAGGACAACAATCTGCTGGCAGCCAAGCACATCCTGCTGCTGACGAAGGACATGAAGACTGGGAAGGAATTTTCCCAGGAGATGAAGGATCAGAAGAAAGCCAAGGCAGAAGAACTGCTGGCACAGTTACAGGCAGTCACGGACCCTGCCCAGCTGGAGGCTAAGTTTGACGAGCTGATGAAGGCCAATAGCGAGGACAGTGGCCTGGAAACGGCACCCGATGGCTATGTCTTTGGGCCTGGGGAGATGGTGGAGGAATTTGAAACGACCACAAAGAACCTGGAACCTGGTAAGATTAGTGCGATTGTTCAGAGCGATTATGGCTATCATATTATCCTGCGCTTGGACCCGGTTAAGATGGAGCAGATTCGCTCTGCCTGGGGATTTTTCCGCATGGATGAAATGACCAAAAAGTGGGTGGAGGAAGCCCAGGTGGAGACCACCGAGACCTATGACAATCTATCTGTGAAAGAATTTTATGAGAAACTGACGGCCTATCGCCAGAGCCTGATGCCCAAAGAGGAGCCTGATGCACCTGCACCCAAGCCTGAGGATGCAGAAGGGCAGAAGCCTGCCGAGGGAGCAGATGGCAAAGACAATAAGCCTGCCGAGGGCCAAACCACGCCCCCTGCCGAGGAGCAGGGAAAGACAGAAGGCGGACAGGCTGCGCAAGAGGAGAAACAACCCGCAGCCCAGCCGGAAGAAGCCCCTGAGCAGTGACAGATGAATCCTATGCTTGTGTGCCGGACTCCTGAAGAGATTCAGGGGTCCGGCATTTTTGAAGTCTCTTGATGCAGAGGAGGAGAATTTCACCTCTGGACCCAGGATGAATCTGGGAAAATTTGGGACTCTCTCAAACTTTGACAAAATTACCCCACCCCTTTCCGCTATGCTGGAGACATACAAACAAAGGACAAGCCGAAAGGGGCGCGAAGGCCATGGAACATGCAATGTATACTGGCACCATTCAAAAGGTGTTGGAATCCCTGGAGAGCGACCAGGAGCAGGGACTTTCCCTTCAAGAAGGAGAACGGCGACTGGAGAAGTACGGAGAGAATCGTCTGGAACAGGCCAAACAGAAGGGCTTGCTGCGGCAGGTGTTTGGGCAGTTAAAGGACCCTATGATCCTGGTGCTTCTGGCTGCTGCGGGGCTATCCTTTTTCGTTGGGGGTGGACGGGACTGGCTGGATGCGGCCATCATCTTGCTGATTGTGGTGTTTAACACCGTGATCTCTGTCTCCCAGGAGGATAACGCCCGCAAGGCCCTGGAGGCGTTGGGAAAGTTGGCAGCACCACGCGCCACCGTGATCCGGGGCGGGTTGGAACGACAGGTGGAGAGTACCCAGCTGGTGCCCGGTGACATTCTGCTCCTCCAGGCGGGGGATTACGTTCCTGCCGATGGGCGGGTCCTATGGCAGGCAAACTTACAGGCAGATGAATCAGCGATGACGGGAGAATCCCTCCCGGTACATAAACAGAGCGGCGGTGGTCTGGCCCAGGATGTCCCTTTGGCCGAGCGGCGGAATATGGTCATCGGCGGGACCATGATTACCGGTGGTCGGGGAAAAGTGGTGGTTACGGCCACGGGCATGAAAACGGAAATGGGGAAAATTGCTGGACTCTTGCTCCATCAAAGCCAGGGAGAGACACCGCTGCAACGGCGGATGGGTGAGGTATCCAAAGTCCTTTCTCTGATCTGTCTGGGTGTGTGTGCGGTGATGTTTGGCGTGGGGATGCTTCAGCACCGAGATATTTTGGATCTGTTCCTCACCGCCGTTGCTCTGGCTGTGGCGGCAATCCCTGAAGGGCTGCCTGCTATTGTTACGATTGTGCTGGCAGTAGGCGTGGGACGCATGGCAAAACGAAACGCCATTATTAAGCGTCTGCCCGCCGTGGAAACGCTGGGGTGTGCGTCCGTCATCTGCTCTGACAAAACGGGAACACTGACCAAAAACCAGATGACCGTCCTGGAGGTCTGGACCCCAGCGCCTGGGCAGTCCCGGCAGGCGCTGATGCTGGGGGCTCTCTGTGGAGATGCCAAGGAGGGGCCTGGAGGCTATCTTGGAGACCCCACGGAGGTGGCCATTACCCAAAAGGCTGCCTGGGAAGGATTCGAGAAAGCCCAGCTGGAACGAGATATGCCGCGCCGGGGAGAGGCCCCCTTCGACCCTGTTCGCAAACGGATGGCAACCTGTCACGACCGTCCTGCTGGAGGGGTGCTCATTGCAGTGAAAGGTGCCCCTGAGGGTGTGTTGGCCCGGTGTACACAGGTGATGAGTCTGCAAGGCCCTCGTCCCATTACGGAAAGGGATCGGCAGCGGATTACCCAGGCAAACGGTGAGTTGGCAGGGCAGGCTTTGCGGGTGCTGGCAGTCGCCCAGCGGGAGCAGAACGCCCCGCCCAAATCCATGGCAGCGGAAGCGCTGGAGCAGGACTTGACGTTTGTGGGTCTCATTGGGATGATGGACCCGCCCCGCGCTGAGGTCCGGGATGCCGTGGATCGGTGTGCAGCGGCTGGAGTCCGGCCGGTGATGATTACCGGGGACCACAAAGATACGGCAGTGGCCATTGCCCGCCAGCTGAATCTTTTTCGTCCTGGCGACAAGGCCATCGACGGCGCGGGTTTGGACTTTCTTCCCCAGGAGTCCTTGGAGGAAGAGATCGAGCAGTTTTCTGTTTATGCCCGGGTAACGCCGGAACATAAGACCCGGATTGTCCGAGCTTGGCAAAAGAAGGGGCATGTGGTGGCAATGACAGGAGATGGCGTCAACGATGCCCCTGCCCTCAAAGCGGCGGACATTGGCTGTGCCATGGGGAAGACAGGCACCGACGTGGCCAAGGGAGCAGCGGATATGATCCTCACGGATGATAACTTTGCCACTGTGGTGGCAGCGGTGGAACAGGGCCGAGGGATTTATGCCAACATTCGCAAAGCCATCCACTATCTGCTCTCCTGCAACATTGGAGAGATCTTGACCATCTTTCTGGCGACCGTTCTGCCCTTTCCCCACGCGCCCCTAAGCCCTGTGCAGTTGTTGTGGCTGAATCTGGTCACCGACTCACTGCCTGCCTTGGCGCTGGGGATGGAACCGGTGGAGGAGGACGTGATGGACAAGCCGCCCCGCGGGAAAAAGGAGCCATTGTTCACCAAAGCCTTCTCTCGACGGCTGGTTTGGCAGGGGGTGCTGGTGGGAGGAATTACGCTCCTGGCTTATGGACTTGGGTTGCGGCAGGGCTGCGCGGTGGCCAACACCATGGCTTTTGCGACCCTTACCCTCAGCCAGCTGTTTCATGCCTTCGATGCCCGCAGCGAGGAGACAGCGCTGCTCCATCTGGGGATTTTTTCCAATCCAGCCATGAACAAAGCGTTTCTGGCTGGGCTGCTGCTGCAAGGTGCGGTTCTGCTGATTCCGCCTTTGCAAGGTGCGTTTTCTGTGGTGTCTATGACGGGAGCACAATGGGGGATGGTTTTGGGGCTGGCCCTGACACCGCTGGTGGTTTGTGAGAGCGAAAAAGCACTGCGTCGGACACGACGGAAGCATCCTGTCTGCGAGGAAAGGAAGACGCCGGCGTATCGATAAAAACAATGGTAAAAAATCAACCGTGCCCCCAGCCGCTCAGAGGTGGCTGGGGGCACGGTTATGCGGTTTAAAGGAAGGGCTATTTGTGGGGGACAGGAATGGTGAGGTCCCCGATGGTGATGCTAGAAATGGTGTCCGGTGGGATAATTTTCTGAAATTGCACGGCGTAAGTGTGGCGGTTGTCGGGGGAGAACGCCCCAGAGACGCTGCCCAGAGAGGAAAGGGGGACTTGTGTACCGTCGGTGAAGGTCAGAGAGAGGTTCTGTTCCATCATCAAAAAGGAGAGTTCCTCTGCAATCCATTGGTCCAGAGAGAGCTGGCAGGCAGGAGAATATTTCTGGGTTAAAACCTCCAGGGCGGCAGGGGCAACGGTGTAGTCATACGTCAGATAGAAGGCCATAGGGGAGAGGCGGATGGTCTGGATAGTTCCTTCAAAGAGGGGGCTGGCAACGGGAGGATTGCGCCGGATCTCACTACGGAATGTCTGTCCGCGGCCCAAAGAGAGGGGAGGTTCTGCATGGTCTGAGTCCAATGAGAAGGGAATGGTCCACGTGCCCTCCACCAGAGGGATTTCCCGGTCCACGATCTGGGCCTCTGTTACACTGGAGGGGGTGCTGGTGGAGTACCGCTCATGAGAAGAGAGATTTTCCAGGGTGAGTGTTATTGGGCCTGTGGGAATCCAGTCGCGGAGGAAAGACAAGTCATGCAGGAAGTAAAGGCTTTTGTCATGGACTTCAAACGATAAGAATTCTGCCGTGGTGGTTGCGTTGAGATCTGTCGAAGCATCGCTGTCTGCCTCGTGATATGTGCCCGCAAGGGTGTCAGTCTGAAACTGTAAGGTGTTGTCTCCGTTGGAGACGTTCTTGGCCTGCTCGGTCTGTGGCAGCACCGGCTGGTCATCCTCTCGGGTCATGCGGGAGAGAAGGTAGATGTGGTTGCCATCCCTTATTACTGCTTCTACGGAAATGGTCACGCCGTTGTCGGTGGCGCTGGCCTGTACTGGCTGAGTCAGGGTCTGTATGCTCTGCATCTGGTCCGGGGAATCCCCAAACCGCGCTGCCAGTGCGGCGAACGTGTCCTGGAGCAAGCCAGTAGCACAGGCGGCGCACAGGACAGCAGCAACAGCGGCAGCCGCCAATAGGGCCATTTTTTTTCGCCGGGACAGTTTGCGTGGGGAGGCAGCAGGGGGGAGCAAAGCCTGGACCATAGCTGCCTTATCCTCAGGGGAGAACCGGAGGCTCTCCATGGTGTCATGGTAGGATTTCATGGGTATCCCTCCTTTTCCAACAAGGGCTTCAGCTTTTCGCGGCCTCGGCGCAGCTGGGTCAGTACGGTGGCCGGAGGACGGCCCAGAAGATGGGCGATTTCCTGGGCGGTGTAGCCTTCATAATAGTGGAGATAGATCACGATGCGGTATTTGGGTGGCAGCAGGTTCACCGCGGCCAGCAGACTTCCAGTCTCAGGGATGGGAGCGGGGATGTGTGCGGCGGCCTCTATGGCCACGGTGGTCTTGCGCCAGTGACTTTTCAGCAAATCTTTGCAGGTATTGACGGTGGTGCGGATGATCCAGGCTTTTTCGTGGGCTGGAGAGGCGAAGGCTGGGGCTCGCTCCAGCAGCTTTAAAAATACAGTTTGACAGATATCTTGGGCATCCTGGGTCTGGTTGAGGTATGTGTAGCTCAGGCGGAGGATCAGGTCGGCATAGGTTTCGACCAAGCGCTCTGCTTCCTGGCGGTCCAGGGGCGGCCTCATGTCCATCACTTCCTTTTTTGGCGGTTTGGAAAGATCTTTCTGCCAATCATACGATTTGGAGCAGCGAAATGTTTCGTTTTGAGCAAAAATCGTATAAAATTTTTCGACAGGACACAAAGACCCAGCCTGTACCATGCAGGCTGGGTCTTTGTGTCCTGTGACAGAGGGTGGGATCAGCTGTCCAAATAATAGTTGTCAGAAAAAGTCCCGTGGGTGACATTGCCATTGGCTTGGGTTGCGGTATAGGTGAAGGAGAAGTTCAGCAAAGGATAGGTTTTGCCGTTTTCGTCGGTGTGGTGCTCGGTGGCAGCAGCTTTGGCAGCGGCTTCGTCGTAGGTGATTTCCACATAGCCAAACCCTCCTGTATCGTGGCCAATGGAGGCCAGATAAACGGCAACTTCCTCAGGTGTGGTCACTTGGAGGGTTTTGCAGGAGAGACCATTTACCGTCACCTTGTCCAGTTTGAAGGAGGTGAAGGAGGCGGGGCTGCCTTCTACGGGGTAGAAGAGAAAGGAGACGAAGTCCTGGTCAAAGAGCAGGGGAACATGGTCCCAGATGACAACTGTGCTGTCGGTGATGGCCCCCGAGTCCAGCAAAAATTTCAGCAGAGTCTGGTCTGTGCCCTTGAGGGGAGCATAGAGGGCGTTGGCAGAGACAGAGGCAGAATCTGCGCGAAGGAACGTGGTGGTCTGGGCGGTGTATTCCCCGTTGGTGATCTCCAGCTGATCGGTGAGGAGCCAGGGGGCTTTCCAGGAAAAGTCAGCGCCGTCGGCATAGCCGAGCGCCCGGAGAAGGAATGTGAGGAACTGGGCGGCAGAGACGGGAGCGTCTGCGCCAAAGCGGGTGTTCTCAACGCCGTTGGTATAGCCGTTGGTGTAGGCGTATCCCACATAAGGAACCGCCCATTCTGGCAGGTCTGTGAATGGGGTGGTCCAGGACTTGGCGAGGGCCTCGTCTTCCTTCCCCATCAGGCGGACTAAGATGGTCACAGCCTCAGCTCGTGTGGGTGCGCGGTCCAGGGAGAACTTGGGGGTGCCATCGGGATTTGTGCCAGTGCCTTTGAACAGACCGAGGTTATACAACAGTTCAGCGTCCTTTTGTGCCTGGGCTGGGGTGGCGGCGAAAACGGGAACGGACAAGGACAGGGCCAGGGTCAAAGCCAGAAAGAGGGAAACGATCTTTTTTTTCATGGTGGATCCTTTCTGAGGAAGCCCCAGGAACAGGGCAAGAATGCGGTAGGAAAATAAAATTATTTTTTATTCTACCATAAATGACAAAAGACCGCAAGCTGACGAGGAAACACATCTTGTGCAGGAGAGAAAGGACACATAACTCGGTCTGAGATGGTCCATACTACCAGCATCAACCAAAAGAAAGGAGGGGGCCTATGCGCTGGTTCAGTCCCAAAGAGGAGGAGATTCCTCCTCACCCCAGACAGGAACCTCGTTTTGAAGGTGAACTGACGGCAGATCGCATCCGCTTTCTTTTTCAGGACTGTGCCGACTTTGGGGAACGGCCAGTTCTCATCGGTGGTGATCCAGAGAAACGGACCACGGCCTTTTTCATCAATGGTCAGGTACGCAACGAGCGGATGAACGATTATATCCTTCGTCCTCTGGCCACCAGTGCGCTTTTGCGGGAAGCGTCCCCTGATGCTGCCTTCCGCATGATGACTGAGGGCATTGTCTATACGCAGCTGGTCCAAGTGTGTACCACAGTGGATCAGGCGGCGTTTGCGCTTGTTAACGGCCATGTAGTTCTAGATTTTCCTAGGGAAGGGAAGATGATCGCCTACTCTGCTGCGACGGAGGAAAAACGTTCCATCTCGCCGCCTGCCAATGAGCCGACCCTGAAAGGTGCCCGGGACAGCTTTGTGGAGTCCCTGCGGACCAACACGTCTCTGGTGCGCCGCCGCCTCCGTGCCCCGGAACTGAAGATCCTTGAAGTTTTTGTTGGGCGTCAGAGCGTAACGCCTGTGGACATTCTTTATTTGGAAGGGACCACAAACCCTGATCTGGTGGAAGAGGTAAAGAAGCGGATCGCAGCCATCGACACAGACGAAGTTCTCCAAACGGCAGCCTTGGAAGAGTTGATTGTTGATGAAGTGAGGACGCCTTTCCCTCTCATTGCCTCTACCGAGCGGCCGGACCGGTTTTGTGCAGGGATCGTGGAGGGGCGCGTAGGGGTTGTCGTGGATGGGATTCCCCTGGGCTACCTGATGCCGGGGACCGTGGGGCAGTTTTTCAAAACAGGCCAGGACCGATCCCAGAATTGGGTCGCGGCATCCTTTTTGTCTGTGCTTCGGTATCTGTGTATGCTGGGGGCGCTTTTTCTGCCGGCTTGGTATGTGGCGGCGGTGAACTTCCATCCAGAGATGATCCCTGCCCGGCTGGCGTGGTCCATTTCCGAGGCCAAGATCAATGTGCCGTTTTCTACGGTGTTTGAGGTTCTCATCATGCTTCTGGCCTTTGAGGCGATCCAGGAAGCGGGATTGCGTCTGCCGGGGCCGATTGGTCAGACGGTCTCCATCTTAGGTGGTTTGGTGGTTGGCTCTGCTGCGGTGGAGGCCTCGATTGTTTCTCCGGTGGTTCTCATTGTGGTGGCCATTGCGGGGATTGCCGGATACACGGTGCCCAGCCAGGAATTTTCTGCGGCCTTGCGGATCTGGCGCTTTGGCTTAACCATCGCAGCCAGTATCGGAGGGTTGTTTGCGGTGACGGCCCTGGCGGCTGTGTTGGTGGGACAACTGGCCAGACTAGAAAGTTTTGGTGTGCCGTATCTGACGCCTTTTGCTGCGTCGGGTGGGGAGCGAGAACGAGGACATGGGGTTATCCGCTGGCCGCTGCATTGGGTGAAATTCCGGGAGCAGGCCCTGCGGACAAGGAACAAAAGGAGGCAGGGATGAGACGGCTGGTGGTACCTGTGCTGCTGGTGCTTCTTTTGACGGGTTGTGCTGGGACGCCGCAGAGTCGGGAAGCCGGTTCCACGGCGGTGGTGAGTGTTCTAGGGGCAGAACCGGCAGGAGAGGACCTGCGTTTGCTGGCTGCTGCGGAAGGGCGAGGTGAAAAAGACCCTTTTCGCTGTGATAGTCTGGGGGCTACGCCTGCTGCTGCCGTGGAGGGATTGATCAACCAGGGAGAGCAAGTGGTGAGCTGTGCCCATGTGGAACATCTGGTGTTGGCGCGTTCTGCGGTCGGACATTTGCCTGCGTTGCTCAGCTACGCCTTCCAAGAACCTCAACAGAGCACGGAGACACAGTTGTGGGTGGTGCGGACAGATACCCTGGAAAGTGCATTTTCCGAGAAAGCGGACGTGGCTAAGCGGATGACGGTCGTCAAGGCGCAAGGGAAAAACCGCCAGCGCTTTTATCCTCTGACCCTTCGGCAGGCTGCGGCAGCGCTGGCCAGGGGGGAGGCGCTGCTCATTCCTGCGCTGGATATAGGGGAACAAGGATTGTCTTTCGCTGGCTATGCATTGTATCAAGGGGGACACATTATCCGGTGGCTTACGGAACAGCAGGCACTGGGTGCTTCGTTGCTCCTGGGAGAACGCGTTCATTGGACGGGTTCTGGGGAACGGGGAGCGTTGCTTCTCCAAAGCGTTGGGTGCCGGGTCAAGGCGCAGTGGGAAGAAGGCAGATTGTGCGGATTGACTCTGCGCTGTCGGCTGGAAGGCGTTCCTACGGGTGGCTGGACGGGGGACGGTGCTGAACTGACCCGTCTGGAGGAAAAGACAGCGCAGGAGATGCTCCAGGCAATGAAGACTTTACAGGGGGCTGGGACAGATGCCGCTGGGCTGCTGGGCCGTGCGGGATTGTCCAGTCCATTTCGCTGGAAGGCGTTGTCTGAGCAATGGCAGGAGACGTTTCCGGTGCTGCCCGTTCAAATCGCCGTGGACATTACAGTAGCCGAGCGGCAATAAAAATAAAAGGATACGTTTGCCTGAGAGGCAGAGATGCGAAGGAGGAACGACCATGACAGACCGGAAAATCTCCCTGGGCCAGTGGATGACAATGCTCTTTCTGGTTCTTCTCCCTCTGGGAACAGAGGGACTTTCCAGTTGTGTGTGGGAAGTAGGCGCGGCAGCTTGGCTGTGTCCTCTTCTGGCTGGCGCTGTGGTGGTGGGGGTAGCTGCGTGTCTCAGCCGCCGTCCTATTTTGGGCCGAGGTGATTTGGGGGAGCAGATTTCTCAGCGCTGGGGGAATAGAACGGGACGCGTCGTGGCGGGGATATTTTTTTTGTGGGGGATCTATTTGACCACTGCACATGCTGCCCGGGTGGGGGGACGGTTATCGGATTCATTGCGGGCATCCCCGGTGTTTATCACGGCTGTGGTGCTGGTGCTGGCAGGGTGGCTGGCTGCTGGTGGGGTGCCTGCGTTTGCCCGGGCCTGTGAGATTTTTGCCTTGGCAGTTGGGTTTGGTTTTTTGCTGATCTTCCTGTTTGGCGTGTTTCGGCTGGAGTGGGAACATGTTTTTTTGTGGAGATGGGAAGAACTTGCACAGGTGCCCAGAGGGACATTGTCAGTTGGCGGCGTTGTGGCGGCAGGAGGATATGGCCTGTTTTTGTTGGGAGATGTGAGGCCGGAGCGTGGCGGTCGGCGGGTGGTGCTGCGGCGTCTGGGGACGTTGTTTCTGCTGATATCGGCAGCGGTCTTTCTGGTGTTGGGACGCTTGAGCGCGGCGCTGGCAGAAAAGATCGACCGTCCGTTTTTTCAAATGGTGTCCGGGTTGGGATTCGAGGGAGCCTTTCAGCGGTTGGAGGAATTGGTGTCAGCGCTTTGGGTTTTGGGAGATGCTGCGCTGCTGGGGCTGCTGCTGCTTTGCTTGAATCGATTGTTGGCGCAGGTGTTCCATCGCGAGCCTTCTCAGCGCATGGGCTGGGGTGTGACTGGACTGGTGTTTTTGGGCAGTGTGAATGTCTCCTATTGGAATGATATTTTGTCTGGCGTGATCCTATCTGTGGGGAACCTGCTGGCGCTGTTGGCGCTGCTCGTGCTCCTGGCAGCAGTGAGGCAAGAAAAGAAAAAACAAAAAAAGTGAAAAAAGGGGTTGACATAAGCAGGGAGAAGTGGTATTCTATCAAAGCTGTCGCGAGACGGGCGAGAAACCGAAAGAAAAGAAGCAAAAAACTTGCAAAAAAAGTAGAAAAAACTTCTTGACAACGGTTTTTGGTTGTGCTAAAATACAACTCACCCGCAAGAGCGGTGTGCACCTTGTAAATTAAACAACGTAAGGAAAAACACGAAGCACCAAAACGGACATTAAGTTGTCCATGAAGCGTAAAGCTTTGTGGGGCAACGATTGATTTCTTTGAAGCTAAGAGATTAGCTCAATAACATGATTTGAACGAGCGAGAGCTTGTTTAGATACCATTTTATTGAGAGTTTGATCCTGGCTCAGGATGAACGCTGGC
>JAHHRP010000069.1 GCA_020025735.1 Evtepia sp. | reverse complement strand
AAAACGCCAGATGGATGGCAGTATGAAGGGATCAAAAAAGGATTGCTGTCAGACTTTTCTTCCCGCATCCGCTGGGTTTGCGGGAACGCTTCCCCGATCCCTGGTGTTGTTCTGTTGCCGCACACCACCCCAGACCTAGAAAAGCGAGGACAAGCTCATAATATGTACCTTCGAGAAGGAAACACCTGGGTCCCTGATAACTTCGCCCATGAGCAAAGTTTGATTTTTTCCACGCCTAAGGGGTTGGTGATCTTTAACAGCTGCTGTCACGCTGGGGCAGATACCATCATCCGGGAGGCAGCTGCTGCGTTTCCCTCTCAGCCCATCCATGCCATTGTAGGAGGCTTCCATCTCTATGAAACCCCTGAAGAAGAGATCCGCGCCTTGGCGCACCGTCTGCAAGAGACCGGGGTAACCCGTGTGGTCACTGGACACTGCACTGGTCAGCCTGCCTATGACATTCTGGTGGATGTCTTAGGGGATCGGGTCCAGCAACTCTCTACTGGCCTAGTGCTGGATTTTTAGTCTGCTGCATAGCAAAAACGCTGGAGAATCATTTTGTTGCATGATTCTCCAGCGCTTTTCATTTTTTATAACGACATATAAGGTAGAACTCTATCCCATTCTTTGTTCAACCCTGACATTTGGCCAACAACTTTTCCCAGTTCTCATCCACATTTTGCTGCGCGGCTTCAATCATCCACTCATTGCCGGGCTTGAACATGTGCCGGAACCGACCTTGGAGACGAAGATATTCTTCCACAGGCCGCTTATCTTTTGGCTCGTAGCTCAAATGCCACACCCCATCAATGACCTCAAACAGAGGCCAGACGCAGGTTTCCACTGCCAGCCGGCAGATTTCCGGCAATTTTTCTGCCGGGTATTCCCACCCACGAGGACAGGGCGCCATGAGATTCAAAAAACTGGGACCAGGGGTGTAGATGGCTTTTTGTGCTTTCGTATACAGATCCCGAAAGTTGCCCAAGAAAGTGGTCTGCGCCACATAAGGCACATTATGTGCTGCAATAATCTCGGTGAGATTCTTCTTGTTCTGGGTTTTCCCCGGAATCACCGAACCAACGGGAGATGTTGTGGCTCGGGCAAAACGAGGGGTTGAAGAGGAGCGTTGAATCCCAGTGTTCATATACGCCTCGTTGTCGTAACAAACATAGGTCAGGTCATGTCCCCGCTCCATGGCCCCGGACAAAGACTGGAAGCCAATATCATAGGTGCCCCCATCTCCACCAAAGGTAATGAACTTGACCTCACCCTTCACCTTGCCCTTGCGTTTGAGGGCGTTGTATGCAGCCTCCACCCCAGACAGGGAAGCCCCGGCGCTCTCAAATGCGGTATGGATGTAACTATCCTCATAAGCGGTATAGGGATAGAGGAAGGAACTGACCTCCAAACATCCGGTGGCGTTACCCACCACCGCTCGGTCCTCTTCCTTCAAAGCGCGCAGGACACCCCGCACAGCGATGCCCGCTCCACAGCCGGCGCACAAACGGTGGCCGCCTACGAAACGCTCCTTTTTCTCCAGCGTCTTTTTGAAATGATAGGTTCTCTCGGTGTTTTCCATGGTTCCTTACCCCCTCTGTCCCAGATGCATATAAACAGGACCCAGGTCTCCCCCGGCAGCGATGGTTTCCAGCCGAACAAAAACTTCCTGAAACTGTTCGGGTGTGATATCTCGTCCTCCCAGACCATAAACATAGCCGACTGTACGAGGCCGAGAAGGCAAATCATACAGGGCACTGCGAACCTCTGCAAAGAGAGGACCACCATGCGCAGAAAAGCTTTCTGCCTTATCCATCACTGCCAGTGCCTTGACCCCTGCCAGTGCCTGGGCCAGTTCCTGTGCAGGGAAGGGACGGAAGACCCGAATCTTAATGAGTCCCGCCTTGACCCCTCTTGCTCGCAGCTTATCCACTGTTACCTTGGCTGTACCAGCAGACGAACCGATGAGGACCAGTGCTACCTCTGCTTCCTCCATGCGGTATTCCTCAAATAAGCCATACTTTCGACCGGTCAACGCCTCAAACTGGGCTGCGATTTCTAAAATGTGTTCCTTGGCGTTCTTCATGGCCTCGGCCTGCTGTACCTTATGCTCCATATAGTGGCAGCCCAAGTCATAGGGACCAATCGCCAAGGGATTTTCTGCTTTTAGCAAGTAGTGCTCCGGGTGATACTCTCCTACAAAAGCTTTGACCGATTCAGTATCCAAGAGAACAATATTTTCCAACGCATGGCTTGTGATAAAGCCATCTTGACAGATCATCACCGGCAGACGAACCGAAGGGTGTTCCCCAATGGGCATCGCCTGAAGGAAATTGTCATACGCTTCCTGATTGTTCTCGGCATAAATCTGAATCCATCCAGCATCCCGAATCCCCATGGAATCGGAGTGGTCGTTGTTGATATTGATGGGTCCTGTCAGCGCCCGGTTGACACAGGCCAAGGTAATGGGCAGTCGGCTGGATGCTGCTACATACATCATCTCATACATCAGGGCCAATCCCGCAGAAGAAGTTGCTGTCACCGCCCGGGCCCCAGCCGCCTCGGCACCGATACAAGCAGACATCGAACTATGTTCCGACTCCACAGGGACAAACTCTGTATTTACCTCCCCATTGGCCACATACTGGGCAAAGTATTGGGGAATCTCCGTGGAGGGCGTAATGGGAAAGGCCGCCATCACATCGGGGTCAATCTGCTTCATCGCAAAGGCAATGGCCTCATTGCCGGACAGTCGCTCGTTGTAATTCATACGTCTCCCCCTTCCTTCATGGCGATGGCCTCAAAGGGACATACCTGGGCACAGATACCACAGCCCTTACAGTGCTGGTAGTCGATCCCCACCAGTTTCCCATCCGCCACTGGCAGAGAGCTGTCAGGACAGTAGGGTACACACAGCAAACAGCTGCGACATTTCTCCTGATCCAGCATGGGGGTGTCCGTGCGCCAAGCACCTGTATTCACATAGCGGGCAGTCGCTGGTTCATAAATTTCTCCTCCCAGGGTCATCTCCTGCCAAGGCGTGTGTTCATCAATTGTTCTCGCACTTCGGATCATCCCACCTGCACCTCCTCCCATGCCTGCACCAAGGCCGCAATATTACCCGCTACCACCTGCGGCTTGGCGGAAAATTTATGTTGAAAGCTTTCCTCCATATCCTGTTTGAATTTCTCCTCTTGCAAAATCCCACTGATCTTCACCGCCGCACTAAGCATAGGGGTATTGGGGAAATTCCTTCCCAAACTGCTCTCTGAGATCCGTCGGGCATCAATAGTACACACTCTGCCTGTCCATCCTCGGAGCTTTGCCCGGATCTGGGCAGGGGGATGCGCCGTGTTCACAATGACCGCCCCCTCTTGAGACAGCCCCCGGGTCACATCCACAGTGTCCAGCAGGGTTTCATCCACTACCACCACATAGTCTGGGTTTTCGATGTTGCAGTGGATGCTGCATCGCACATCACTGATGCGATTATAGGCTGTGATGGGAGCACCCATGCGCTCTGGGCCGTATTCTGGAAAGCCTTGAACAAACTTCCCTGAGCTGAAGGCCGCATCTGCTAAGAGCAAGCAGGCTGTCTTGGCCCCCTGCCCTCCCCGACCGTGCCAGCGAAATTCTACCAAACCGTTTTCTTTCATGCTGCACCTCCAAAACGTCAGTTTGGATCTCTGTTGATTCCCTCTCCAAGAGGAACTGACCAAAGCCAAACCGCAAAAAAGCCTTCGTCCTGTAAAAGGACGAAGGCTTACACACTTCGCAATACCACCTGTTACCTGCGTACCAACATACGCGCTCCCTGTAACGGAGGATTCCGGCAGATCCTACTGATTCCCTACGGAAATGTTCGGCCTGCAGCTCAGGAGGGATTTTCAGACTTCTGCGCTACTTCCTTCGGGCTCTCACCATCCCCGAATCGCTGAGGGGTTCCGCAGTTCCTACTGTCTCCATCATCGCCGTTTTTCATTGGCTGCTTAATTGACGTTTATTATACGCACTGGGCAAGATCTTGTCAAGGCACAAAGTTCCCTGTTTTTTCGTCAGAAACAACCTTTTTTCTATTCATTCCCGACCAGCCTGCCCAGAGAAGATCCAAGGTGCGGGCTGGACCTCAATTTCATCCTTACGCCCTAACTTGGATACCTCCAGCCTCATAACTTCGGTGGGTTCAATCCCGTTGTCCCAAAGCATTCCAGGAATGCGGCTCATGAAGCTGAACTCCAAGGTATAAATCACCACTCGAATCTTTGGATTCACCCGGACCAGCGTTTCCAGTTCCAACTCTAACTTAGAAGAAGCCACCAAGAAAGCCACATCCGGCACCGGCCAACGGTGGGAATAGCTTTCCATATCATCCACAATCAGAACGTTTTTCAAACCGAAACGGACCACATTTTCCTCCATGGTTTGTCGGTCTCCTGCCTTGTACTCCACCGCCACCACATTACCCCGTGGAGCAGCGATCGCTGCTTCCACGGCGATACTCTCTCCAGAAACACAGCAAATGTTCTCTCCTTCATCCAGGTCGAGTTTTTTCAAAATTACTGCCCGGATCTCTGGGGCCACATACCGAATGGTTCCAGGAGAAAAACTACTATTGTCCAAGCCGATGCGATAGGCTGCGTGGGCATGGGGGTTGTTAATCAGCATGGCCGCAGAGACATTGACCCCTCGGTCGATCATCTCTGAAAGGAGGTTATGCTTCATCGGCCCTTGGGGGTCCGAACCTTCATTATACCATATCTCACATGCACCCATCCCCGCGTCCCACATGCTGTAAAAAATCTCTGGGTGATTTCCATCTGTGAAAACCAATACCGACCGATTGGCTTGGACCGCAGGCAACAGATTCTGGTTCTTCCCTGTCACATCCAAAATACGAACTGTGGACAAGTCAATCTCTGCCTCTTCTGAAAAATACTTCAGCCAAGCCAAGATACTCTCATTGTTAAAGATGCTCATCATATTCTCCTTCCCCTTTTCCCCAGTACAGCAGGGTGGGTATACTTTATTCCACAGAGTCCATCGTAACCGCAGCCTTTTTCCTCATAAAAGTGGCAAAGGTAGCCGGATCACCATGGATGAAACTGTCTTTTCGCAGCATATGGGCTGCATTACTGCCGGTAAAAAGGAAAAAGTGTCCTCCATCTTCATTGCCACTTTTGATGCTCAGATACTCAAAGGAATTCAGGCCAGAAACCTCATCTTCCTCTTCAAAGCGATCCGGGTAAAAGGTGTATGTCAAGGTCATCCCTTTGTTTGGATATCGCTCCCAGGAGCGCTTTTCCATTCCCCTGGTGTCCGCACGACGAAGCAATGCTATTCCCCCCAGGATACACCCTAAAGAAACCAGAAGCGTAAGAATGGTGACAGGAGAAAAAATACCCATAGTAAAGGTCCCGCCGACCACACTAATGCCCATCAGCAGAAGCAAAAAGCCAAAAACAGGATAACCAATCTTCCGTGCCATACGCAAATTTTTCTCTGGTCTACGCCGGAACTCCAACGTCTTAACCAAGGCAGCTACATCTTCCTGTTGATAAACCATCTGTACCTGATATTCCATGGGTCTATCTCCCTTTTCCTTCTCTTCAGCCTGAAGCACTTTTGGCAAGGCACTTTTACTTTTATAGGGGCAATGTGCAGCATGGCAGATGAGCCAATTTGACACAACATTACAAGATACCTTCTTATTCTTATAATAAGACCCTCAGCACAGTCTGTCAAGGCCAACCTGATCCAAGAAATAGATCCTATTTATCTCTTGCAAACAATCATTGTCGTCTGCGCTCCTGACTTGACAAACACGGATCAAATGCCTATTCTATTACTATGATAATCCCATTTGATCCGAACCCATTTTCTACTTCAATAAAAAGGAGACAGCCATGTCTAAAATCCATACCTCAATGGAAGAACTCATCGGCAAAACCCCCCTGCTGGAACTACAACAAATCCATCAGGCTGAGGGACTTCAGGCCAGATTGTTGGCCAAGCTGGAGTTCCTCAACCCCGCCGGTTCTGCCAAAGACCGGGTAGCAAAAGCTATGCTGGATGATGCCGAAACTCGGGGAATGCTCAAGCCAGACTCTGTCATCATTGAGCCTACCTCCGGCAACACAGGAATTGGCCTTGCTGCTGTTGCCGCTGTGCGGGGCTATCGCACTATCATCGTCATGCCCGAAACAATGAGCATAGAACGACGTCTTCTTATGTCCGCTTATGGTGCCGAGCTGGTCCTCACCCCCGGCGCAAAGGGAATGACAGGCGCCATCGAAAAGGCGGAAGAACTGGCACACCAGCTTCCCAACGCTTTCATTCCCAGCCAATTTGATAATCCTGCCAATGCCGCAGCCCACCGCACCACCACCGGCCCGGAGATCTGGGAGGACACAGACGGAACCGTTGATCTGTTCGTGGCTGGCGTAGGCACTGGCGGTACCATCACCGGTGTGGGAGAATACCTCAAGGCTAAAAATCCTCAAGTGAAAGTGGTCGCCGTAGAACCCGCCTCCTCTCCCCTGCTAAGCAAAGGAACCGCCGGTCCTCATGGACTCCAAGGGATTGGAGCAAACTTTGTGCCAAAGGTTCTAAACACCAAGATTTACGATGAAATTATCCCCGTCACCGAAGCCGATGCCTACGCTGCCGGCCGTCAAATCGGTCGGCAGGAAGGTATTTTGGTAGGGATCTCCTCCGGGGCCGCCCTATGGGCCGCCATCCAGCTGGCCAAGCGCCCGGAGAACAAAGGGAAAACCATCGTCGTCCTCCTCCCTGACACTGGGGATCGCTACCTCTCTACCCCTATGTTCCAGGAGTAACCTCCCCCAACAAAAAAATCCCCCCACTGTGCTGCAAACTTGCACAGTGGGGGGATTTTCGTCACTCTTCGATCCGAATAACACCAACCGGACAGTCTTCTGCGGCTTGGCGGGCCTGGCCTTCCTGATCTGCTGGCACCTGACCTACCCCTTCCGCAATCCCCTCATCGTTGAGGTGAAAGAGATTCGGGTGTTCTTCTGCACACAGCCCACAGCTGATGCAGCCCTCTTTTACCGTTACCTTCATCGTTTCTCCACTCCTTTCCGGCGTCTATACGCCTCAGAAAGAGTGTGCCCAACTTTTGGTTAATCATACCGTTTTCTACCTGTATCCTGGTGCATATCCTACCAAAGAAACGGCAGAGATATCGCCCTCTCGAAGTCTTTTCTCACCGCCACTCTTGTTTCTTTTCCGTCAGCAATTTCTTTTTTAGAATCGCATAGGCAATCGCCAACGCCACACCAGTGGCCAGCCAACTGACAGGATAAACCAGCAGCAATCCCTGAAAGGTGGGAAACCGCTGAAAAATCTGTGCCACCCATACAATCCGCAAGCCACAGACAAACACCGCGCAAAGAATCGTAGGCACAAAGGAGTATCCCAACCCTCGCAGCGTTCCCGACAACACTTCAATCACCACATTGAACAGTTCAAATGGCAACACCCACCGCATTCTAGTAAGGGCCAACAAAGCAATTGACATTTCCATAGTATATAGCCCTGCAAAGGGCAGGCCAAAGGCTACCAATAGCAACGCGAATGTCTCAGAAAATAAAACACCTAGAAGCAGACACCATTTGCTCGCTTGCCGACAACGAGCCAGATTGCCAGCCCCGTAGTTTTGGCCAGTGAATGTCATGCTGGCTTGCCCAAAACTATTGAGCAAGTAATAGACAAAGATCTCTGCGGTAACCCCAATGGTAGAAGCTGCCACCACCTCTGACCCCAAACGATTGATCCCAGACTGAATGATAACATTTGCGATGTTAAACATCATCCCCTGGATGGCTGCCGGAATGCCAATATAGAGGATACCCCGGAGAGGCTTTTTATCAATCCGCAGCAGAGCAGGCTCTACCCGAATTGGACCTTCCTCCCGACGCAAACAACGCCATAACAAAACGGCTCCCACTACGTCTGCAATCACCGTAGCCAAGGCAACACCCGCTACGTCCATGTGAAAACCGATAACAAAGAGCAAGTTTAAAACCACATTGACCACGCCAGACAGCAGCAGGCAAAGCAACGGTCGCTTGGTATCTCCATTGGCCCGCAGGATCGCCGCCTCAAAGTTATACACCATCTGGAACACAGCCCCAAGCAGATAGATCCGCAGATATTTCCTGGCCAAATGGATGATATTCTCAGGGGTATCCATCCACGACAGCAAAGGCCCTGACAAAAATTGCCCCAGCACCATCAGTCCTGCACCACCAATCACCGCCACAATCAGCGCCGTGTGAACTGCCTTTCGGACTGCTGCTTTCTCCTCAGCACCAAGGAGCCGAGCGATAATCACATTGGCTCCCACAGCAAGGCCAGTAAAGATCGTAATGTACAGATTGACAATCGAACTGGTGCTTCCTACCGCAGCCAGTGCTAAATCTTTTTGCTGGGAAAAGCGCCCCACCACCGCCACATCGGCAGAATTGAACAGCTGCTGCAACATACTGGTGGCAGCAATAGGGAACGCAAAAAGCAAGATCTGCTTCCACAAGGTCCCATGCCGTAAATTGTTTCCTTCATTCATGCTCCCGCTCTGCCATGCAGAGCCTACGCCTCCTTAACATTGGGCTGCCGACCACTTTATTATCCCGTTCCAGCTAAAGTGTGCAATCCCTTCCGAAAAATGATCTTCTTCTAGGCAGGAAAAACCACCGCCACACTCTCGTGCGGCGGTGGCATAAGGATAGAACGATCAGACATATCCACCAGTGACAGGCGCAAGGAGAACCTTACCCGTACCACGATAGACATTCACTAAACCCTCTCCAGAAGCTGCTGAACCAAGCAGCGTCTTTCCAGATCGCTCCACAGTAAAGGAAAGGCTGCCGCTCCAGGCAATGGCCATGTTACCATCCACCTTAAGCACATCATCCTGGAGGGTAATTTCTACCAATTCCTCCCTGGGACAAGCAGACTCCAAGCAGAGGACCCCGCTGCCAGTGATCCCCAAGTTGAATAATCCCTCATTGCCTGCCACGGCAGAGGACAAGTTACCCCGAGCCACAGCCTTATGCTTCAGTTTTGAGTCACAGGCAAGGAAGAGTCCATCATCAAGTACGATAGAACCATTCCAATCATCCAGATTCAGAAGAATGATATGCTTATATGTAGGCTCCAGCACCAACAAACCATCCCCGGTATATTCAGGCTTAATCGCAGACTCTCCTGTGACCTTACCCCGGATCGCCTTACCAAAGAGATCCCCAACTCCTTTTACACCCGTGGTCGCGTTCACATTGCCTACACTCCACTGCATTGCACCAGCTTGCAGGGTAATGCTTGCCTGCTTCAAGTCGCACAGCACCTGGCGCTTCCGAACATTCATCGCGTTGCTGAAATAAGCTTCCTGTGCATTCTCTGCGGTAACACTCAGATCTCTTTGATACTCAATCACCTGAAAGGGCCCTTCTTGTGCAAGGGTACGAATATCATCGTTGTCAGTAAAATTAGAAAGTTGATACATCGTTAGAACACTCCTCATTTGAATAAATTCTATTAACTCTATTAAATTTTTATTGTTACGCTAATGCCCTTATAAGACCTAGGGAAGAAGTGGGTTAGCAAGTGCGCCATTTTGGTTTTGCTGCTTACTCCATCAGGGATACATCCAGTCG
>JAHHRP010000068.1 GCA_020025735.1 Evtepia sp. | reverse complement strand
AAAGATTGGCAGGGCAACCCATAATACCAAGGCAGAAGCAGGCATAACTCAGGGAAGTTACCTTAAATTTTTGCTGACCGCCAATTTTGAGTACGATGTCAGCCAATAGCCCGCCAAGAAACCAGCCTACGAAACCAATCCACCCATAACCAATGAGGTAGAAGAAAATTCCTCCGATGGTGCCGGTAATTGTTAGCATTCCAAATTTCTTGATTTTTGTATAATACAGCATCATAGGGATGCCGCAAACGATCGGCCAGATCAAGAACAGGAATGGATATACTACTGGCAATGCAGTCAACAGACCGACGAAGAAAAAGATTGCAAGGGTCATGGCAGAGTAAATGCCAACATTGATCAGGTCTTTCCCTGTTAATGCATTAGAGTTTCTCATTTTCAAAATATCCTTTCTATATAGTTTTGATAGATCCCCCAAACATACATCTACAAAAGTATTCTTTCTCACCTCCCATAGTTAGATTCTGCTAACCTCCGCTTAAAAATTTTGGGGATCAAATCCCCAAAACTGTTTGCCACCCGGAACTGAAAAAGGCAGCCAATGTATGTGCGTATTTTAGTGCAGCATCTTTTGGATAATTGTGCATGACAATCTCTGCAATAGAAGAATAGTAAGAATGGACAAGCATGTGCCACTCATCTGCTTCCAAATCATGTACAGGAACGCTGCGCTTTTTCAATTCTGCGATGAGCTTTTGTGTTTCCTGTACGTCATAGCGTACAACATGGTCTAAAAAAGAAGCATATTTTGTGCCAGACGACTGCATCAGCAGCAATTTGAATTCATCGAAATGTTCGTAAATATAGTCGATAATCTGGCAGATGGTATCCTCTGACAATTTCCACAATTGCTTCAATTCATCTGTCTGGGCCAATTTAAAATGCCTGACAACAGAATTAGAATACATTTCTGCTACCGCTTGAACGATCGGTTCCACAAGAGCACCAAACAAAGCTTCTTTGTCCTCAAAGTGATTGTAAAAAGCTCCGTTTGTCACATGGGCGTCCTTGCAAATTTCTCGGATGCTGGCTCGCTCAAAGCCGTATTTTAGAAAATGCTTTTTTGCACAGGCTAAAAGATTTTCATGGGTCTGCTGAAAATCCCTCGACATGATCTCCCCTCCATCCCACACTTAGATTACATTGTAATATTACGGTGTAATTTGGATTGTAACACGATGCCATGGGAAATGCAATACCATCTCGATAGATTTTTATGGATCGAAAGGAGGCTCTCCTACGGCCCAAAGAATCAGGTGAACTATGGATGAAAGAAGCAGCGATCTGAGGATGTGATGCTAGGAAACGAATTTTCATTGCCAGGAATGACAGTTTATGGTGGTTTTGAACGTGGGTGCACTGCTCATATTTCTGTTTTTTGAGATCCGAAACAATAACGAGACATTGTATATTGTATAAAGAGTTCTATTTGCTTTGGTCAAATAGAAGGTGTTTGCAGGTTTCCCACCATTCGATGGCCTTAAAGCGGATATGATAGGGTTGATCTTCTTCACGAATGAGCGTATAGTCGCCGTGGGAGAGGCCAGATGCTTGGAGAGAAGTTTCGGTAACTGCTGGAAGACACAGAGAAGGAAAGACAACACACCACCAGTTCTTTCCAGCAGCTTCACCGATTAGGACGCGTAAGGCCAAATAGTTGCCAGCAGGCAAGGAAATATTCTCGTAGTTTCGTGTGGGAAACCAAGTTTCTTCTAATCGCACATCGACTGGATACGCATATCCACGAGAAAATACTTCAACCTGGGCTGTTTGTGTTAAGAGGTCTAGGTTATCCTGGAGTAGAGCAGCTGCCTGACCGGCGTCTTGCTGTCCAGCCAACAGGGTGTCTGTTTTTTTTAAAACTGCATCTCGGACTTGCAGTTTCAAGGTCTGATCGGCCTGACGATCAGAGTTTGCAAGGACATGCAAGCGGATCACATGGTCTGCCAGTTGCGTCTGTGCGGCTTCTGCCCAGAGCGCAGTACAGACCAAACCAGCAGCCAACAGAGCTACCAGGCGTCGCCAGGAAAAGGAAGGAACTGGAAAATATCGCATTGAAAACACCGTCCACTTTCTTAGTTTCCGAAAGTATGGACGGTGTTTTTGAATTTTATACAGAGAACGAACAATTTGTTTGGTCCAATTCAATCACAGGGGATGGCGGAGCAGAGAGTGGCGTAGTCAGAAAGACAGCCTCTTGGCTCGCTTCTAGGAACTGCTGAGCTCGACGAGCCAGTTCCTCCTGGGAAAAGAGACCAAAGACAGTGGGACCACTACCGCTCATAGCAGCGCCTAGTGCTCCACTTTGGATCATGGTGTTTTTGATCGATTCAATCTCCCGGTGCTGATGCTGGGGCAAGGCAGCTTCAAAGACATTGAACATCCGCTGTGCAATGCCCAATAGATCGCCATGTTCTAAGGCAGTTAGAATCCCCTTGGTGTCTGGCCGCAGGTGCTTCTTTTTCCGGTCCCATTCTCGAAACAAGGCAGGGGTAGAAATGGAAAAGTGAGGCTTGCAAAGTAAGATCCAACAGGGAGGTACTGTGGGCAGTTGGGTCAAAACTTCTCCTCGTCCTTTCACAAGGGCAGTGGTCCCTAAAACACAATAAGGAACGTCAGATCCTACCTCAGCACCGATTTGAGCCAGTTCCTCTGGATTTAGACCTGCGTTGGTAAGGTGGTTGAGGCCCCGCAGCACGGCAGCGGCATCGCTGCTGCCCCCAGCAGTCCCTGCACAAACGGGGATTTTTTTTTCAATCGAAATCCGAAGATCCTTCCACGTTTGACCGGTGGCACGGCGAAAGGCCAACGCAGCAGCGACAGCCAGATTGCTTTTATCATTGGGGAGAAAACGCAGGCCGGATTCCGCTCTGACCCCACCAGGAAACCCAAGATTGAGGGAGAGCTGGTCACAGAGGGAAACGGATTGCATCACCATTTCCATCTCGTGATAGCCGTCAGGCCGGGTCCCCAAAATGTCTAAGGTGAGGTTGATTTTTGCGGGGGCCTGAAGGATTAGCACACTCACTTTATCTTGCGTGCCTCCAGATAAAAGCGCTTGTCATGGGCCTCCCCCATAGAGAAGGTCTTGCGTGGCAGAGCGCCATCGAAAATAACCGTGGGGAAGAGCTGATCTTTTCCCATACCAGGCAGGAGGAATCCGATGCTGTCCGGCTGATTGACCAGTTGTGTCACGACATCTTCCCCGTGAATATAGTCAATCTTGCCTCCGTTTTCCTCCAGATAACGGTCCAGAAAAGTTTGCAGTGTGCCAACTTCCAGCTGTGCAGTTGGGTTGGGTACAGTGACAATGCCTTTTTCACCAGGTAAAACATAGGTGATCTGGTGTCCATTGCCCTCCCCATAATGAGTGCCGGGATAGGCGGCCAGTAAGTCTTCCATGAGCTTCTTGGGGTCTACTCCGAAGAGGACCCGATGGATTGGCTCAAACTCCAGAGAGTCATCATGGAGATTGACAAGTTCTACCAAGGCGTAGCGGGCTGGGTGCGTTTCACGCTCTTCAGGGGATAGTGTGGCCTTAAGTTCTTCCCAGCAGGCTTTGGCTGTGGCCAGAGAGTGATTGCCGTCTCCCATTGCGTAGGTGAGCACGGGCTTACCCTCGGCATGGTAAAACTGGGCAAAGCGCGTTGGATCTGCCAGGGCGGATAGCTGTGCCTGTACCTTGTCTGCCTGTCTCTTAGACAGCAGGTACCCAGATACCCGCCCCCCGTTTTCCATCAGTGTGGTGCTATAAATCATCTGCATCTGCTTCTTGTTCTCCTGGCTGAGGAGAGGTTCCATGATCGCTTTGTCCGGGTCATCGATCAGGACCATAATGTGGGGCAGCTCGATGGGCGCGTTCTTGCGTACCTTCATCCGAGGCGGGATTCGGGACAAGACGGTGCCTTCTGTGGCCCGGATGGGTGTCCCAGAACCCTTCTCATAGCTGTATTGCTCCAGGTCCAGCTTGCCAACGAGGCCCAGTCGGGTCTTCCCGCCGGACAGCTTGCGTTCCAGGAAAATCATGGCGTTCTCTAGCTCCTGCAAGCGGCCATCCTCCAGATAGGTCTCCATGGTCTGGTTGATTTTTTGGATCTCCTGATCTACGTTGTCGCTCTCCAGCTTGCTCTCTGGCAGGATCAGCCGGAGCGTGGAGGGGGCATCGCCAACATATTGGTCCACCCGCTGCCAGTATTCTGGCTGCGAGGTGTATTGGTCACATGCCACCACGGCCCATTTGGTCAGGCCGCAGTCCTGAGGAATCAGAATGTTGGCAGGGGAAAAAGCGGTCTCATTCATGGGGAAAATCCTCCGTTTCTTTGGGTTGTGGTTAGGGGTTACAGCTCAAAGAGCTTATTCATTAGGACTGGTGCGCCAGCGGCATAGAAAGGCCCTTGCTGTCCAGACTCCTCGCAGTAAGGCAGACCCAGACCGGTGTCCTTGCGGCTGTCATAGAGTAGATAAGGAACAGGGTCCCCATCGTGTCCTCGTGTGGCCGTGAGGGTTTTGTGGTCAGAGAGAATAAGCAGCCGATAGTCGGTGCCGTCCTCTGCTAGAGCCTGCGTGAGAGGGCCAATCACACGGCTATCCAGCCACGCAATGGCCTGGAGTTTTCCCGGAAGATCGCCATTGTGGGTACACTCGTCGGGCGCTTCCACATGGACAGCGACGAAATCTTTTCCCGCACGCAGTTCCTCCAGGGCGGCACTGACCTTGCCTTCGTAATTGGTTTCCAACTCACCTGTGGCGCCTTCTACTTCTCGAATGTCCAGACCGGACAAGCGGGCGATGCCAAAGCACAGAGGAACGGCAGAGATGACAGTGCCCGTTTTATGGTATTTGTCCCAGAAAGATTCCAGCGCCACGGCGCTGCCCTCGGCCCAGAACCAGACACCATTGGCGGGAAGTTTTCCCTCTGCCCGACGCTGTTCATTGATGGGGTGGTGGTCGAGGACCTGATGGGCCAGTTTCATGAGATCCTTGAGAACGGCAGCGTTGTCGTTGCCGGAGGGGAGGATGGGACCAATGACCTCTCCCAAGTGATCATGGGGAGGAAGGAGAGAAATCCCCGTGATGGAAGCCCCAGACTGCACAGCAATATGGCGAAAGGAGGCTGCAGGATGGACCACCATCCCTGCCTTTTGAGCAGCTTGCTGAAAAGCAGGGTCCTGGAACAAGTCAGTGATCAGCTGAATGGACTGCGCTCCCTCAATAGAACCACCAGAATGGGAGAGGATTTTTTTCTCTTCAAAGGGAAGGTCGCTGTCTTCATAGGCAACCATATTGCACCGGTAGGAAATATCACCGGGCTGGAGCTGAATGCCAGTGGCAGCAGCTTCAAGAGGAGAACGACCAGTGTAACAGAGGTTAGGGTCTGCCCCAAAGATGGATAAAATGGCAGTGTCGCTCCCAGCGGGTAAGCCAGCAGGACAGTTAACCACACTGCCCATCTCGCCTTTCGCGGCCAGAGAATCCATCACAGGGATGGAGGCGTGTTGGAGAGGGGTCTTGTTGTCCAGGGTGGGGACGGGGTTGTCAGCCATACCGTCACCGATGATCAAAATGTATTTCATAGGGTCTCCTTTCGGGGAAAAATTATGGTTCCTGGATGGCATCGGTCTGGCCGATGAGTTCCTTCCAGTATTTTTGTGCTTGTATCGTGCCCGACTGGGCTTCCAATAGATCTAGGATCAAGGTGTTGGAGAGCAGGAAGCCTTGGGGGGTAAAGTGCCAGCGGCGGTCAGTCTGCTCGGTCCAGCGATGGCTTTCAAAAAACTCCAAACGCTGTGCGATGGGTTCAAAGTTCAGGCCAAACTTTCGTCGGTACTCCCATTCCTCTATGCCCCGCATGGTACGCATCCGAAGCATCAGATACTCCCGCGCTTGTTCAGGGGGAGGAACGGGCTGCACATCTTCCAGCTGAGCTGCACCTATGGCGATGGACTGGAGATACCCCTCCAGATCTTGCGGATAGGCGTACCGTTGACCGCCAAAATAGGAATGGGCACCGGGGCCGAAGCCAAGATATTCTCGTCCCAGCCAGTATTTCAGATTGTGTCGAGACTCTTTTCCCGGTTTTGAGAAATTGGAGATCTCATACTGCCGATATCCCCGCTGATGCAACAGCTCCACGGCTCTCAGATAGAAGTCAGCCTGGAGATCTCCATCTGGCAGCACCAAGCCTTCGTCCACTTGTCTGGCTAAGGGGGTTTTATCTTCCACTTTCAAACCGTAGCAAGACAGATGCTCAGGGTCCAGATCCAGTGCTTTTTCTAAGGTGTCTTCCCAGTCAGTAAGGGTTTGTCCAGGCAAGCCGTAGATCAGATCTAGGCTCAAGTTATCTAGTTTGGCCTTTCGGATATCAGAGACTGCTTGGATGACCTGACGAGGAGAGTGGATGCGGTGTAGACACCGCAGCTGCTGGGCATCGGCTGACTGCACCCCAAGGGAGATCCGATTAACACCTGCCCTGCGTAGCCGGGCCATAGACCGGGCATCTACACTGTCGGGGTTGCATTCTACGGTGATCTCTGCCTGACGGCTCAGGGAGAACTGACGCTGGATGAGGGAGAGCAGATCTCGAAGTCTTTTGTCGCCATAGTAAGAAGGCGTACCCCCGCCGAAATAGACCGTGTCCACGATCCACCCTTTAACACGGGGAGCAAAGGCACGCAGATGGGTTAGCAGGGCCTGCTGGTAGCGATCCATCTTCTCCTCCTGCCCGGCTAAGGAGTAGAAGTCACAGTAGTCACACTTGCTTTTACAGAAGGGAATATGGATATAGATGCCAATGGTGTTGGCCACGAATGATCCCTCCAATCCTGCGGGAAATGGGAATACAGTATTCATAAGTATTATACGCATCTTTGCAGGAGATAGCAAGAGGGGGAGGAAGCTTCCTTTATCAAGAATGGCGGGAACCTGATCCTTATAGGACGGACGACACCAAGGCGCTTTGTGCTTTGCGCGCAGCAGAGAAGATCCCCTCTCGTTTCCAGTAGAAAAGAAACTGAAAGGACCCACCGACAAGAGTTGTCAGCGGGTCCTGATGGATGTATAATAGGCAGGATTTCTTTAGGTTCTTTCTAACCACTCCTGAATGGGGGCCAAGGCATCAAAATCAATGAAGGTGACGGCATTTCCATAGCTATCTAAAATTTCCTGGGTGTCTGCCGAACGCTCCTCTGGGGGTTTGCGGCGCAGGAAAGCGCACATAACCTTCATCATGAGTCGGTGCTTTAGGCTCAGCTTGGCATAATCGATGGCGCCTCGGAGAGGAATGTGCGTGGTGCGGACAAAAATGCCAGGGGAGAGTTCTTCAGCCAGGGATTCCCGGATATGGAGTAAATTTCCTTCATCCGTCGGATCGGCCAGTCCCACGGTGGCTACCAGCAACCGGAAGGGGTGGTCAGTGGGCAAATGGCGAGCGGTTCTGGCAAGGCCTGTGGTCTTGCCAGCGTAGAGCCCGCCGATGTAAATAATGGTGTCAAAGGGTCCAAAGTCCAGGACCTCTTCGTAGGACACAGCGGGGAAGCCAGTGCGCTCCTCCAGCGCTTGGGCGTATTGTTGGGCAGCACCGTAGCGGCTGCCATAGAGAATGATGCCGTTCATAGGGGTTCCTCCTTCTTACTGCCAGGGCCGCCGACTCCCTTGTGGCTGGGAGTGGGGGAGGCGCTGGGACTCATTGGTACTGTCCGCTGTGATGTGGGTTTCCCTGACAAGGTACAGCCAGCGGCGGTCATTATGGTGGGAGGAGACATGGACCTCCCGTTGGAGATATGGAAATAGAGATTCTGCGTCCAGTGTATCACAAAACAGATCTTAATGCCAGAAAAATCCTAAGAGAAAGGTGGGATGCTTGTGCGCAGGCTGACAAAGCAGATCGGGCAGGATCAGGAAGGGGCCACTGTGCAAACGATCCTGCGGAAGACACTGGGACTTTCTGCGGCCAGTGTCCGCCGCGCGAAGGGGGCTGCAGAAGGGATTTTATTGGATGGATGCCCCGTTTTTACGAATCAAACTGTGTCAGCAGGGCAGTGCCTCTCTGTGGTGGTGGGGGATGGAGCAGGCAGCGACCAGATTGTTCCTGTGTCCGGTCCCCTTACAATATGCTATGAGGATGAGGATCTGATCGTACTAGATAAGGCAGGGGGGGTACCAGTCCATCCCAGTCAAGGTCACCATGGAGACACGCTGGCCAATTTTTTGCTGGCCTATTATCAGGCACAGGGATTGATCGCTGCGTTTCATCCAGTGAACCGGCTGGATCGGGGGACTTCTGGCCTGATGGCAGTGGCGAAACATGCCCATGCCCATGAGCGGCTCCAGGCGCAGCTGCACAGTGGACGATTCTATCGGACCTATTTGGCAGTGTGTCAAGGGGTCCCTGTTCCCCGTCGGGGATGTGTAGATCAACCCATTGCCCGTGCCGCTGGTTCCGTGCTGCGCCGCGAGGTGTGTGCCCAGGGAGCAGAAGCCAGAACCCACTATGAGGTGTTGCAGACTGGTGGTGGCCGAAGCTTGGTCCGATTGGTCTTGGACACCGGAAGGACCCACCAGATCCGAGTCCACATGGCCTTTTTAGGCTGTCCGCTGGCGGGAGACTTCCTCTATGGAGAGGAGCTGCCTCAGCTGCCCCAACGCTTTGCCCTGCATTCGGCGGCCATTTGTTTGAAGCAGCCAGTGACGGGGGAGGAGATCTCAGTTGCTTCTCCTCTGCCCTCTGACTTGGCGGCTTTGTTGGATTGAGAAAAAATGAGAAAGATAAAGAATAGGAGAAACTCAATGACAGATCCTTTGTCTATGCTGCCCATACCGCTGCTTCAATGGTACCAAGAACATGCCCGGGACTTACCCTGGCGGCGTGATCCTACCCCTTATCGCGTCTGGGTGTCAGAAATCATGCTCCAGCAGACCCGGGTGGGGGCAGTGCTGGGGTATTTTGCAAAATTTATGGAGGCATTTCCCACCGTTCAGGACCTGGCTGCTGCCCCAGAGGACCAGTTGATGAAACTGTGGCAGGGGCTGGGCTATTACAGCCGGGCCAGAAATTTGCAAAAAGCCGCGCGGCAGATCGTGGAGGAATTTGGAGGGATCTTTCCTACGGAGTATGGAGAGATTCGCTCCCTGGCTGGTGTGGGAGACTATACGGCAGCAGCGGTCGCATCCATTTCCTTTGGTCAGCCAGTGCCCGCGGTGGACGGGAACTTGCTGCGAGTAACTGCCCGGGTGCTGGGGGATGCCACAGACATCACAACCACCCAGGGGAAACGTCACTTTACGGCGGCCCTTCAGGCGGTGATCCCTTTGGATCTGCCTGGACAATTCAATCAGGCCATGATGGATCTGGGAGCGACGGTCTGTCTGCCCAACGGTGCGCCGCTGTGTGACCAATGTCCTGGGGCAGATTTTTGTCGGGCCAGGGCAGAAGGGCGGACCCGGGAGCTTCCCGTTCGCCCGGCAAAGAAGCCCCGGCGCGTAGAGGAACGGGTGGTTTTTCTTCTCTTTTATGGAGGAAAGGTGGCGCTGCGTCGTCGGCCTGCCAAAGGACTGTTGGCGGGGCTATGGGAGTATCCGAACGAATTGGCCCCAGCAGAGGAGGTCCCTGCGTCGTGGGGGCTGATGGGAGAAGGTGCCGGAGAAGGTGCCTTTGTGGGAACAGGAAAACATATTTTTACCCATGTTGAGTGGCACATGACTGCCCAGTGCTGGGAATTGACAGCGCCACAGCTGCCCGCGGGCTGGGTG
>JAHHRP010000067.1 GCA_020025735.1 Evtepia sp. | reverse complement strand
GAGGGTTCCTGTTTTGCGGGAGCTTCTTCCACTGCGGGAGAGGGTTCCTGTTTTGTGGGAGCTTCTTCTGCTGCGGGAGAGGATTCTGGTTCTGCGGATGCGCTTTCCTCTTCGGGGGCAGGCGCCGATGCCACAGAGGGCATCCCCTGAGAAAGAGCAGGATCTTTTGTCTGTGGTGTTGGCTCAGGGGGGATGTCAGTTTGTTCAGGGACAGATCCTTGTGCCCCAGGAGGATTTTCCATTTGCTGAACAGCCTCTTCTTCCACCAAAGCTTGTTCCAGCGCGGCACAAATCGTGTCAGACAAGCGTTCGTTGTTGTTCCGGGCGACCGCTAGGATGGGTAATGATGGGGTGGTAGAGGGGGCAGACAGAATAACCGGGGCAGGGGCTTGTGGCGCACTGGTTTGCTGCGGAGCCTCTTGTGCTGCTGTCTCTTGCTGCGGGGATTGGACAGCGGGTGTGGGCATAGGGGCAGCTGTCGCAGGTTCTTCAGCTGGGGGAGCAGCCCCGCCCAACAGATTCAGGACATGGCTTGTTTTGTTGGTTTTGGTCCCTTTGCTGCCTTTGGCGGCAGGACGCTTTTTGGGTTCCATGGTGCTCATTCACCACCTTTGGCCCCTTCTGGGGGAAACTGGTTGCCGAACAATTCCTGACACAGGTTTTCAAAGTCCAGGGAAGGTTTGGCCGTAGGGGAGAAATCCACCACGCTCAGCCCATGGGCAGGGGCAGAAGCGACAGAGACACTGGCACGGATCTTACTCTCAAAGACACGGGTGTTTAGCTGTTCTGCAATGGCTTGGGCAAGTTCCAGCATTTCTTGGTTCAGGTTCAAACGAGGATTAAAGCGGTTGAGAAGGATGCCAGCCACGTCTAGATTGGAGTTATAGTAAGCACGGACACTCTCAATGGTTTCCTTAATCTGAGACACCCCCAGCAAACTCAGAACTTCTGGGGCCATAGGGATGAGCAGCCGGTCGGTGGCGACATAGGCATTGACGGTGAGCAGATTCAGGGCAGGGGGGGTATCAATGACGATAACATCATAGTTTTCCGCAACCTTGGATAGGGCAGTTTTGAGGAGGTACTCTCGCCCAGGGCGGTTGAATTCCAGCTCCGCGGAAGCCAACAGGATGTTGGAGGGCAGCATGTCGCAGGTTTCCGTGGGGACGAGGATCTCCTCTGGTTCGGCGCTGCCCCGAAAGACATCATATAGGGTCGCGCAGCGGTCGATGTCCAGCCCCAGGCTGAAGCCAAGACTTCCCTGGGGGTCCATGTCCACCCCCAGCACGCGTGCGCCCCGGCGGTGCAGACAGGCCAGCATAGCGGCGGCGGTGGTGGTCTTCCCCACGCCTCCTTTTTGATTTGTAATGGTGAGAATTGTACAAGACAAGGTGGCAGCAGCTCCTTCCCAGGCAGACACAGGGAAAGAAAATTTCCTGCGCCTCTTATTTTTTGCCAAAGTGGGACGATATAAATGATAGAGAAATGAAAGGGATCCATCTAATTTTCCCTATTTTATCGAAAAGAAAAAGACTTGTCAACTTCAAGAAGTCCTTCCAGCACTGGTCAGTGTGGGCAGTGATCCCGATCCGTTGAAAAAGAACGGGTTTATGATTTGTGATTGACAACGCAATAACAACACAAACAACACAATAAGGAGTGAATAATATGGCATCCATTACGAGTCTCATGGGAGGATCTTCTTCCTCCGGGAGTATCTATGGCGACAGAAATTCGCACATTATCTCTGGCTTGGGCAGTGGTTTGGATACAGAGTCCATGATTGAGGGAATGGTACAAGGCTACCAGCAGAAAATTACAAAGCTCTACCAAGACCGCACGAAAGTGCAGTGGAAGCAGGAAGCCTATCAGGGCGTGTCAGATAAACTGGTGGAGTTTTATCGGAACTATATGTCTTTTGCCTACTCCTCCTCTTCCAACCTATTCAGTGCAGGCTTTTTCAACAGCGCGGTGACCACCAGTGCTGTGGGGAAATTTGCAGAAATGGTCTCTGCCACAGGCAAAACCAACAGCGATGTGGTCCTCAAGGGGGTAAAACAGCTGGCGCAAACTGCCAAGTACATCACCAGCGGTGGCACACACTTCAACACTGGCGCACTGGAAAGTGGCGGAAAATTGACCGCGACTGGCGAGGTCATCACAGAAAAAACCAATGTGAGCAGCTTGGAAGGCAGCATCTCCATTGGTTACGGGAAAGATACTACCCTCTCTATTGACTTGGGTAAGCTGGATCTGTTTGGGAAAAACCAAGATGGTACAGGTGCGGTGGACCCCAAGAAACTTGAGGAAGCCATCAATAAGCAGCTTGCCGAGCAGAAAATCAATGGGAAACCTGCCAGTGAATCTGTGAAAGTAGAGGTCGGTGCAGACGGAAAGATTTCCTTCACAGATAAGACAGGGGCAGGCAACTCAGTTACGGTAAAAGACGTCACGGGCAAGCTGAAAGATACGCTGACAGCGGCACCGGATGGAACGAGCGGGAGCATCCAGATTAAGGCAGATACCATGCAGAATGCTGCCACCGAGGTGAACACACTGGAAGCCCTTTCCGGCAAAACAGTTTCCTTTACGCTGGACGGGAAGACCAAGAGCATCACCTTGGGTGAGAACCTGAAAACGGTGGATGATGTTGTCAAAAGTTTGCAGGATCAGCTGGATGAGAACTTCGGAAAAGGCAAGGTCACGGTTGAGGCGAAAGATGTGACCGGCAAGGATGGTAAAATGGGGAAGGCCCTTTCCTTCACGGTTGCCAGCGGCTCCAATTTTTCCGTGAACTCAACAGTGGGCGGCGCGCTAGGTCTGGGGAAAAACGGTCTGACCAGCTACCTGAACATGGGGAATACCCTGGAGGATGTGCTGGGGGATCACCTGAAAAATTTGACAACGACGGACATAAAAACCACCCAGGCTTTCTCTGCCACAGAGGAGAAAGATGATACCGGGAATCCGATCTATAAGGATACCGATGGCAACGTGGTGGACAAGGATGGTTACTTGCTGGAGGAAGATGGCAAGACCCGGAAAAAAGGCTATGAATTGAACATCAATGGCAAAGTGGTTGGTACCTTCACCAAGGACACTGCCATGGATAGAGTGATAAGCAGCATCAACGGCAGCGATGCCGGTGTTACAGTCAACTACTCTAGGACAAGCAAACAGTTCGTCTTTACCGCCAATGAGAGCGGCTCTGCTGGCCGGGTTGAGATCGAAAAGGCAGCAGATGGCAAAGATACTTTGGGGACCCTCCTGTTTGGTGAGGTAAAGGCGGATGGCACCGTTTCAGGGACGAACAGCTCTGGCGTCAACAAATATACCAAGGGCCAGGATGCGGAAGTAGTGGTTGTCGTCAACGGCAAAGAAATGACGATGAATCCTTCCAACAATGCTGTGGAGATTGACGGCCTGACCATTAGCTTCACAGGAACTTTCGAGGCCAAGCCAGGCGAAGAAATGACCTTCAAGAGCGAGACCAACCCGGACAAAATCGTAGACGCAGTAAAGAAGATGGTAGAGGATTACAACAAGATCCTCGAAGACGTCAAGGATACCTATGGCAATCAGCCCCTGAAAAAAAATGGGCAGGGTGGCCGCTATGAGCCTCTGACGGAAAAAGATAAGGAAGGCATGTCCGAGAGCGAGATCAAAGCGTATGAGGAAAAGGCCAAGACCGGTATCCTCTACATGGATCGTGACCTCTCCTCCCTCTATAACTCCATGCGCGGCGTGCTGACCTCTAACAGCGGTCTGCTCAAGTCAGTGGGTCTTTCCACCGAGTACAGCAACGGCAGAACCACCCTGAAGCTGGACGAGACTGCCCTGCGTAAGGCGATTGCCGAGGACCCCGATGCAGTGAGAGATGCATTCACAGCAAGCAAGGACAATGGCGGGAGCAAAGATGGTATCATGGCCCAGATGAAGCAAGTGGTGGACAACTACGCTGGCACCAGCGGCGCCAGAAAGGGCATCCTCATTGAGAAAGCAGGCTCCAAGTACTCCCCCACTGCCGCCTTGAAAAACGAAATGTTGGACAAGATGGGAGAGATCGACAAGCTGATTAGCAAGTGGCAGGGGAAGATGGCAGATCGAGTGGATTACTACACCAAGCAATTCTCCCGCATGGAAGTTCTGTTACAGCAGATGAACTCCCAGAGTTCTGCGCTGGCTGGCCTCATGGGCGGTTGAGCAGAATAGGAAAGGATCGATACAGCAATGGATATGAGAGGATACCAACGGTATCGGGAAGAAGCCGTACACACCATGACACCTGGAGAGTTGCTTGTCCTGTTGTATGATGAGCTGGTCAAGCGGCTGACTCTGGCCCAGTTGGAACTGGAAAAGGAACACTACCCTACCTTTGAGGCAGCGGTAGAACGCAGTCTGGCAATCGTCCATTACTTGGAGGACACCCTGGACCGACAGTATCCCATTGGCCAAGACTTGGCTCGGCTGTATGAATATTTCTGCTATGAACTCAGCCGGGTCAAAATTGGTCGGAATGCGGAAGAGTTAGAGCGCGTCAAAGAAATGTCTGCTGAGCTGCGAGACAGCTTTCGTCAGGCAGACAAGAACATTACAGCAGGACAAGAGGCGGGCGTGGCACCATGACGAAAAACGATGCCATGACAGCAGCTCTTGGTCATACCCAGCAGATCTATCGGGCGTTAAGTGAGTTGTCTGACTTGACCCAGGAAATGGAAGCGGCCGCCATAGGAGAAGACACCGTGACCTTGCAGCTTTATTTGAAACTGCGAGCGGATGTTTTGGATCGGGCCTGGGAACACAAGCGGCAGCTGCGCGGGCTGTGTTCCAATTTGCCCAGTGAGGATGGCGAGCGTCTATTGGACATTCTTTCGTCACAGGCAGAGGAAATAACGCCTGAGGAACGGCCTTTGCTAGAACAAGTCCAGCGCAATCAGGCTCTGCTGACGCGGATTATCGCCGTGGATCAGCGAGTCAGCCTACGGGTAGGACAGGAAAAATCCTTCTATCAGCGCACGGCACAATGAACAAACAGCAGCGCCCGGCAGTCTTTGAAGCGGCAGGGCGCTGCTGGTGTGTTCTTTTCAAGGGTTGGCAGAAAAGCACCATAGTGGACCGCCGTTGCCCCTGCTGGAGGATAGTTCGTTTAGAATGAGTTGAGGGTCCCAGGCAATTAAACTGCGGGTGCGGCTGTTAGGGTCTGCGACAAGGATCTGTCCATCCATGGTGATCCCCCGCAGGACGATGAAGTGGCCGCTGTTGGTGAAATGTCCCCGGCCCATAAGCGCCACAAAAATATTTCCGGCAGAAAGCCCCTGTAACAGCTGATCGCAGCCAAACTCCCGCCAGGACCAAGCGTGCAGCTGGTAGGCATCTGCCGTTCCCAAGACCAAGGAGTGATAGGAACCGCTGCCCGGTGCACAATAGCCTTCCTGTGCCGCCCAGGCAGCCATCTTAGCAGGGTCTATGACCTGCCCTGTCAGAGAGGAGACCACCATGGCCATGGACGTAGGTCCACAGCCGTAACCTTGGATGTGATCGCTGCCGTAAGGCTTGTCCTTCCAGGGGGACTCCCCTTGATTATAGTAGATCAGGGGTACGGTGCCGCCGGTAAGGATTTCCTTGCCGTTTTGCTGCGTAAACGTGGTGATCCTGGTATCCTCAGGAGCAAGGTCAGTCTGGAGGGATGGTTCACTGGCTTCCTGATTGACAGCTTCTTTTTTTTCCGGTAAGGAGTTTTGCACCCAAAGGGAAACGTCTTGGGAGAAGGAAGCCACGGTAGTAGCGATGGCGTGTGCAGCGGTCTGAATGGGGGCTGTGATACGCTGAAAGAGGGATGGAGAAACAACTCGACATACGGCAAGTTCCATTCCCAGAACACATAGAATAGCCAGAATCGTAATCAGCAGACCGGTGTGTGTTTTTCTCTTTTTTGGGCTGGATGTGCGTGGCACAGGTCCGCCTCCTCTCTGCGAAATGTCTTTGACAGGTTCTGCGCGTTTAGGGGCTGTCAAGGTCAGTATAACAGATTTAAAAAAAATATCCATAGCCCATAGCAAAGTTGCTTCCTATTTGGGAGTGACTTTACCCCATGAAGAAAAGAAGGATGTGATGTGCATGCCGGACATCAAGCTGGAAAGCGTGAGTAAATATTATAAAAATGACCGCAGGCGATTTGCGGCAGTGGATGAAGTCAATTTAACCATCAAACAAGGAGAGTTCGTTTTTGTCACTGGGAGCAGTGGCGCGGGAAAATCGACCCTCCTACAGCTGATGTGCGGCGAGATCGTTCCTTCAGAGGGGAAAGTTTATTTTGGAAAAAAAAGGGTGGACCAGCGGCGAAAAGAAGAGTATATTCGAGCTAGCTTTGGCAAAGTCCCCCAGATTCCTCAGCTAATGCGTAAGCGGACCATTGAACAAAACTTAGAGGTAGTAGCTCGCACCAAACGGGGCGTCCGCGGCAGTGCAGTGCAGAAACGAGTCAAAAAGGCGCTGTCTGTGGTGGGGTTGCCTTATGTGGCGAAAAAATATCCTGTGGATCTATCTGGTGGAGAGTGTCGGCTGGTGGAGCTTGCCCGCGCGCTGATTAACAGTCCGCCGGTGCTGATCCTGGATGAGTTGACAGGCAACCTGGACGAGGATACCATCTGGGACATCATGCACCTGCTTACAGAACTGAATCAGCAGGGCACGACGATCATCATGGCCACCCACGCCAAGCAATTTGTCAATCTCATGCGAAAACGAGTCATCACCTTGGTGGATGGGCGAATCTTTGGGGATGTAGAGAGGGGGCGATATGGCGACATTGTGTAAAATATATCGAAAAGGAGGTAGGATAAATGGAGGAGCAGTTAACATATCCTGAGCAGGAAAAGGAATTGATTTACGCGCTGGATATTGGAACGCGCAGCGTAATTGGTATGTTGGGCACACTGGAGCAAGGCCGGGTGAAAATCACTGCCATCGAAAAGCAGCCACATCCCCGGCGTGCTATGGCCGATGGGCAGATCCACGACATCGCGCAGGTAGCACAGGCAGTGCGTCAAGTGACAGACCAGTTGGAGCAGACCAGTGGCCGCCGTCTGCGTCGGGCTTGTGTGGCAGCAGCCGGCCGCGCCCTGCGAACGGAGGTAGGAACGGGCAAGATTGATCTGTCTGCACCAACGCCCATTGGAGACGAGGAGATCAGCCGTCTGGAGGCTACGGCGGTATCCGTAGCAGAAGAGAAAATAAAGGATAAAGAGGACCCTGCTCAGCGTCTGTTTCTGGTGGGGCACACGGTTCGGGAATACCTGTTGGATGGATACCCCATGCCTAAGCTGCGGGACCACACAGGGCAAATCCTTCAGGCAGAAGTGGTGGCGACCTTTCTGCCAGGAGAGGTCGTGGACAGCCTATATGCAGTGATGCGGAAGGCAGGGTTGGAGGTGGCGAGCCTCACCCTAGAGCCGATTGCGGCCCTCAACGCAGCCATCCCAGCCGATCTGCGGCTGCTAAACTTGGCGCTGGTGGATATCGGGGCAGGAACTTCAGATATCGCAGTGTGTCGCTCAGGCAGTGTGGTAGGCTATACGATGGCCACAGTCGCTGGAGATGAGATCACAGAGGCGATCATGCAGGCCTGTCTGGTGGATTACCAGATGGCAGAAACCATGAAGGCGGCAATGGCAGAGGAAGAGCCTATCGTGTACACGGACATTCTGGGGCTGGAGCAGACCATTTTGCCTCAGGATCTGTTGGGCCAAGTGGAGAAGCAGACCCATGGGTTGGCCCGGGAGATTGCCCGGGAAATCATTCAGCTCAATGGCGCTGCGCCTGCGGCGGTCTTTCTGGCCGGGGGCGGCAGTAAGCTGGTTGGATTGTGCCCTCAGCTGGCAGACAGCCTGGAAATGAATCATAGTCGGGTGGCTGTGGCTGGGACCCACTTTAAGGTGGGTGCCTTTTCAGATGGCCTGGAACTAAACGACCCAGAGTATACCACACCCTTGGGCATTGCAATTTCGGCGGGACTGGGACTGGTCAGTGACAGCTATCAGGTGATGCTTAACGACCATCCTGCTCGACTGTTCCGAGAGGGCAGCTTGACGGTGATGGAGCTTCTGATGATGAATGGCTATACATATGAGGACCTTCTGGGCCGAAACGGCAGGAGCCTGCTGCTGATTGTCAATGGTCGTCGGACGCCATTCTTTGGGACCCCCGCGCAGCCGGCAGAGCTGACAATCAATGGACGACCCGCGCAGATTTCTGTGCGCGTGCAGGCAGGTGACAGGATCTCCTTCTCCCCTGCCCAGGCAGGCCAGGATGTGCAGGTGACGGTGGGGCAGCTGCTGGACCGTTATCAGGCCCGACAGGCCAAGGTCAACGGTGTGCTGGCTGATCCGGCCGACCTGCTGCAGCAGGGAGATCGGGTAGCGCTGCTGCAAGAGGCATCCGATCCCGTGGCAGAACTTGAACAAGAAGCCCCGGTCTCTGTTCTGGCAGAGGAGGAGCAGCCGCCCGAAAAGCGGGCAGAACCTGCACAGTCGGAAGAAGAGCCTGCGGCACAAGAAGAAACGGGGAAAGTAGGTCAGCGTCGCTTCCAGCTCAATGGGAAGCCCCTGCTGCTGCCTGCCAAGCCCGATGGACAGCCCCATTACATGATGGATTTGCTGGAACATTCGGGCATTGATTTTCAGAACCTAGATCGGCCTGTGCGACTGCTGGTGAACGGCCAGCCGTGCAGTTTTCAACAGATCTTACATGAGGAAGATGAGGTGGAGATCCTTTGCGAAGCAGAATAAAACCAACGCTCCGGCTCCTGCTGGCAGTGGTTTGTCTTGCGCTGCTGCTGTGTGCCTGCGGAAAAAAAGAGGAGACACCTCCACCAGAGAGCTATCCCGTCACAGCGGATGAGAGTGTGCCTGCGCTTACGCAGATTCTTTCCGAGCAGGAGCGCGCGGAAGTGAGCTATTCCCTTTTGGAGCAGGGCGGCGGAGAAAGCAATGAACCCACAAGCCATGAGTATGCGAATCTGTCCAACAGCGGCCGGACGGTGCAGGACTATGTGGAAGAACTGACAAAGAAGCACAACTGTCAGATCCTTGAGAAGAAGGATGACGAGTATGTGACAACCAGCCAGCCGGACTACACCCAGGGCAGTGGTTCCTTGCTTGTGGGGAAAGAGAGTCAAGAAAAAGAAGGGCTGCTTCTCCTTACGCTCACCTGGTCAGAGGGAACCTGTAAGGTTGAACGAATCTTTTTGCCAGAAGAGAAGATCGCATTTTCTATGCCCGTCAGCTTAACGGAAGCATCTGACCGGGTCAAGGGATGGCTGGAACAGGACGGGAAAAAGTTGGAGGACTATGTTGTTCAGGCCGAAGAAGGTCTTGTGCGGTTGGAGGACAGCGTCTGCATTACGGTAAATGTCTATGCCGAAGCGGACCATGCGCTGCTAACATCTTATCTAGTGGAAACGAAAAGTGGGACAATCTACGAGATGGACCGGGTAAACAAAGAGGCCATCCCTTTGGGATAATGGGGCAGTATACTACAAAAATAAGAAAAATAAACTTAATTATTTTCGAAAAATGTCGATAATATAAGTGGGGTTGTGAATATCATTCCGGCGCTCGACCGGTGAAATTTTGGAATAGTTTGGAGGGAATAAGATTATGAAATATGAACTAACCCCAGACCTAGAAACTGGCAACGCGCTCATTGATCGAGAACATCGGCAGCTCTTTGATGCCATAAACCGTCTTCTGGATGCCTGTGGGCAGGGACAGGGGCGGTCTGTGCTGAAAGACACAATCGTGTTTTTAAATGACTATGTAAAAAAGCACTTTGCGGATGAAGAAGCATTGCAGAAAAAGAGCAACTACCCTGGTATCGTCTCCCATAGCCAGTTTCATAAGAACTACCGGAATCAACTGGCCGATGTGAGTCGGAGGATTGATGCAGAAGGCCCTA
>JAHHRP010000066.1 GCA_020025735.1 Evtepia sp. | reverse complement strand
CGTCTACTACCACACCGTAGTAGGGGATAACCCTGAGCGGGTACGCCAAGCCGTGGACATCGCCCGCCAGCGAGCAGACATCCTCATCACCACAGGCGGTCTGGGTCCAACCTGTGATGACTTGACCAAGGTGGCCATTGCCCAAGCCTTCGGCAAAGAACTGGTCTTTCACGAGCCTTCTGCCCAGAGAATCCGGGATCGATTCGCCGCGCTGAGACTCCCCCTCACTGAGAACAATTACCAACAGGCCATGATCCCACAAGGGGCCACTGTCCTGCCCAATGATTGGGGCACAGCACCTGGCATCGCTTTTCAGTCCAATGGCACCCATGTCATCCTCTTGCCTGGTCCTCCTCGGGAGTGCGAAATGATGTTCCAGCATCGGGCTGTGCCATATCTGAAACAGCTATCCGATGGTGTCATTGTCTCCCGGACGGTAAAAACCTTCGGCATCGGAGAGTCTGCCGCCGAAGCGCAGTTACGGGACCTGATGAACACCCTGCACAACCCCACCTTGGCTCCTTACGCCAAGCCCACAGGTACCGAACTGCGGATCACCGCCCACGCAAAGACGGAAGCCGAGGCATTGACCCTCATCGCCCCAGTAGAACAGCAAGTCAAGGACCGCCTGGGGGATAAGGTGATCGGGGTGGATGTCCCTTCTCTGGCAAGTGTCTGCTTTTCTCTGCTGAAAGAACGGCAGCTCACCATAGGAACCGCCGAATCCTGCACAGGTGGACTGTTGTCCAAACTGCTGACCGATTTGCCTGGCTCCTCTTCCGTGTTCCGGGGCGGTGTAGTCAGTTACAGCAACCAGGCAAAAGCCAGTATCTTGGGCGTTCCCCAAACGCTGCTAAACCAATACGGTGCCGTCTCCCCGCAGGCAGCTGAGGCCATGGCCAAAGGTGCCAGAACTGTCCTGGACTGTGACGTAGCTCTATCCACCACCGGTGTCGCCGGACCTGATTCCGATGACCGAGGGAATCCTGTGGGTCTAGTCTACTTGGGTCTGGCATGGGCGGGCGGGTGCCATGTTGCTACCGTGCAAACTGGCAGCACAACTCGGGAACGCATCCGTCATCAAAGTGCCCAAACTGCTCTGAATCTGCTCCGCCGCCACCTCATCGGTGCCCCTCTTCTATGATTCTCTCCCACAGATGCCCCCAATAAAAAAACCTCGTAATCACCATTCTGTTGATTACGAGGTTTTTTTGACGAATCAAAGCTTACCAAGAGTCAATTCTCCCCCCGGGCTTTCAGATGAACTGCCAGCACAGTGCCATCGTCCTCTCCCTGACACAAGTCGCCACTTTGCTGAAGAATCCGCTGTGCAAGGTCACTGGGACTATCCCCCTGATAGCCGCTCATCAAGTCTCGAATCCAAACATCTTCTCGGCCGCAGAGAATCCCATCGGTGACCATCACAATCCAGTCTCCCGCCTCCCCTCGAAACTTGTGCTGGTCAGGACGCGCTTGCTCCCCGGTGACGATCCCCGCAGGCGGGGAAGATCCTACGGCACACTTGATCTGCTTTCCACGACGCACATAGGTAGGCGCTGCCCCCTGCTTATGGACACAGCACCGCCCAGTATACAAATCCACCGAAAGCAGGTCAATGGTAGTACTTCCTCCCACCTCCCCTCGGAGCGCCAACGCCGCACTAACTGTCTCCACCGCTTCTTCCGGGTCCATCCCGGCGCGCAAAAAACTCTCCAGCAGTTGGGCTGCCTGGGCACTCTCCTGACGGGCAGCCTCCCCAGATCCCATGCCATCACACAGAAGCAGGAAGAGCATTCCATCCTCTCGTCGAAACCACAGGCCCGTGTCCCCACTTACCGGTTCCCCCTTTCTTGGTGCGCCCACCAGAGCCGCAGTCGCCCGGAACGGCTCAGCTTGTGCAAAAATCAGCCGTTCCTCTACCTCCTCTCCTTCCCGCAAGGGGACACCCAGCAACTCCGCCATCTCTCGGCGCGCCGCGCGGGTTTTTAAGGGCGCTGCTGCTGGAACCTCCACTTGAAGCCGCCCCTCTTTATCATAATAGACCAATCCACCAGATAGATTCCGGCTGGTAAGAAACCCGTTGAGCCGTTCCTGGCGAGGCAAATCCGGGGTTAGCCCCACTGACAACTCCGTAGCTGCCGTCCGCATCAGCTTGTCCAGCCGAGCATACTGACCGCAAAGCGTCCGTCGCGTCTGCAACGTCCGCCGCAAAGCCTGTCGCCGGCGGAGAAATGCTGTCAGTTGTCGGTTCACCTCCCCCAAAAATTCCGGGAAGTGGATACAGCGAGCACTAAAACGCCCAGCAAAGTCCGTCGCCAAGGCACGTCCTCGGTCCAAAATGGGCACACTGGCATCGTTTAACACCATGCGTGTATCCTGATACTCCTTCTGCCAACAGGTTGTCCGCAAAATGCATTTGGCACACACCTTGTCCGCTGTACCTGTAAAAATCTCTGCCGGATCTTCTCCCCCAGTCTCCTCCGGGCGCAGCGTCTGACGGACATTGTCATAAAGCGTATGAAATGCCCCGGCCATCTCCCCCATCTTCCGGGCAATGACCTGACGACGTTGGTCCAGCTCCCCTGTGCCAGCGTCTGCCTGCTTCGATTGGACCGCAGTCGGTGCAGCCTGAACAGGCAGCACCAAAAAGAGGACTGCTCCCACCACTGCCTCCATTGGCAGACCTATGTGTTCTCCTCCATCAAAGCGCCACAGCACCACGGCAAAGGTCGTAAGTACATAAACAAGCCCCGCCAGTGGTTTCCGATGGTCACGGCACAGACCGCAGGCCAGTCCTGCCAGCGCGAAAATCAGGCTGTAATAGGGATCTTCCCCCGATGCCATATCCAAGGCAACCCCAGCACAGGCCCCAGTGAGTACACCTTCTCCTGGACCACGCCGGGCCGCAGCCATTACCCCTACTGCCGCTACCAAACGTCCCAAAGAAAACGTCTCTAGGATCTCCACCCGGGCCAAAGACATCAGTACCGTCCCACCCAGCATCAGCACCCCCACACTCTGCCGGGGCGTAAGATTTTTTAAACTCTCCAATGTCTCAGGCCATTGTGTAAAGACGATCCGATAACTGTATGCTGCCGCAGCCGCTAGAAGAACTTCTGTGACAAAGTAAACCAGATCTTCTCCATACCATCCTTCACCACCTCGACAAATGATCCCTGTTATGGCACTAAGGAAGGCCGCAATCGCTGGCATGAACCACACTCGTTTATAAAACTTAGCATCGTAAAAAGCAAACGCCACTGAGTAAGTCAGAATGGCTGTGGCCCCGTACCGCATCCCATTGGTCATCCCCTCCAGACAAAGGTATCCCAAGCAACTCCCAGCCAAGGTGCAAAAGCCGCTCAGTCCCGATCCTGCCGCAGCCACTGCTGCCACGCCAAAAGGGGCATAGAGACCAAAGATCTCTGCTCCGGCCAATATACCACCCAGCAGGAAGCCTACCCCAGCCTCTGCCATACCCATTAGGGCTCGCCGAGACAGCTTCACTGTATCCCGGTGAGGAAAACGAAACAATCGTCCCCCCGCTCTTTCCTTCGTAGCCATAGATGCTCCCTCCTGTGTCTGCCAACCGGTTCGCTTATGCATTTCGTGCCCAGATTATACCCACCAGCAGAAAAAAAGGCTGTCGGACGCTGGATGGGGAATCTGGGGACCTTTCCCCAGGATATTCCTCCCTCCCAGCTTCTTCGCCGCCAAGGTATCCTGTTCCAGAAAAAGGGTCAGACGAAGGGTGGAGGGAAAAGGCAAAGACTGACGGGCAGTTTTTCTCGAATCCCCTAAGTCTGCTCCAAACACAGACAAAAAAACATCAAATGGTACCCTCAGGGTGCCGCCAATAACTAGGCCGTGTTCTCACTCCTATGACAAAACAAGCAAGAGGAATTCTCCTCTTGCTTGTTTTTCGCAATTCTATCCACGCCGTCGCTGGATCTCGTCCAACAGACAGGCCGCCACCTGATCCTTCCCCATGAGAGGAAGGGCTTCCACTGTATCCTTCGTGATAAAAGTGACCACATTCGTCTCCGTACCGAAGCCTGCTCCAGTCACCTTCAAATTATTGGCTACGATCATATCCAACTGTTTGCGTTCCAGCTTTGCCTGGGAGTTTGCCACCATATCCCTGGTTTCCATGGAAAACCCACAGACAAATAACCCCGGATGACGATTTTGCGCCACCCAGCCGAGAATATCATTGGTCCGTTCCAAGGGGATGGTCAAATCCGTATCAGACTTCTTCATCTTATCTCCTGCCACATTGGCCGGCCGATAGTCCGCCACAGCAGCAGCCTTAACTAGAATATCCGTCTGAGGCAGCAATTCCTGTACCGCCTGGAACATATCCGCAGCAGTTGTCACCGGTCGGATGTCCACAAAAGGCACCAAAGGCAGGTTTGTAGGTCCAGAGACCAACGTGACCTCTGCCCCTCGAAGCATAGCCTCCCGAGCAATGGCATAGCCCATGCGGCCGGAACTGTGATTGGTCAGATAGCGCACCGGGTCCAGCGCCTCCTGGGTCGGGCCTGCCGTTACTGTTACCCGCACCCCTTCCATTGTCTTCTCTCGGGCCACTTCCCGAGCAATGTGGTCCAGCAAAACTTCTGGCTCAGGCATCTTTCCACTCCCCACTACCTGACATGCCAACAGACCGCTGTCTGGGGGAATCACTGTGAAACCATAGCGGACCAATGCAGCAAGATTGTCCTGTGTAATGGGATTTTCCAGCATAGCCGTGTTCATCGCCGGAGCCACCAGCTTCTTACACTTGGCTGCCAGCACCACGGTTGTGAGCATATCATCTGCAATGCCGTGGGCCAGTTTGGCAATGACATCTGCCGTTGCCGGGGCCACCAGAATCAGATCAGCAGCCGTTGCCAGAGAGATGTGGGTAACATCATACTGGAAGTCCCGGGCAAATGTGTCCACCACACATCGATGGTTCGTCAGGGTCTCAAAGGTCAAGGGGGTGATAAACTGGGTGGCGTTCTCCGTCATGACCACATGAACCTCTGCTCCGGCCTTTCGCAGCGCACTGGCCACGTTGGGGATCTTATACGCAGCAATCCCTCCGGTCACACACAGCAGAACACATTTTCCTTGCAGGTTTTCCATACTTCTCTCGCTCCCATCCTGCCAATCCTGGCCTCTTGCACTCTTTCCTTCAATAATCGTTCTTCAGTCCATGTCTTTTAACAGCCCATGCTTCTCATAAGTGGTCACCCGAACCACATGATTCTCATCATTCACAAAGACTACATTGGGATGATAGTCTCCCTTGACTTCCTCTGGCGTCATTTGTGCATAAGCCATGATGATAACCTTATCTCCCACACTGACACACCGGGCAGCAGCACCGTTCAGACAAATCATCCCCGATCCTCGCTCCCCAGCAATGGTATAGGTTTCAAAGCGGCTTCCGTTGTCAATGTCCACGATCTGCACCTTTTCATACTCCAAAATCCCCGCTGCATCCAGCAGGTCCAAGTCCACTGTAATGGAACCCACATAGTTCAGTTCCGCCTGCACCACCGTGGCCCGGTGGATCTTTCCTTTCAGCATCTCCATGGTCATTTCACACATCCTCCACTATAAAATTATCAATCAGTCTGGTTTTTCCGATATATACCGCCATCGCCACAAGCACCGTACCCTGAATAGAGGATACCGGTTCCATGGTTATCCCGTCTACCGCAGAAACATAATCAATCCGAGCCAACGGCTGCGCTGCAATGTGGTCTGTCATCGCAGCCACAATTTTAGCTGTGTCCCGCTCGCCCTCTTCTACCATCTTCTGCCCCAGAAAAACCGCCTGGGAGAGAACCAGCGCAGCCTGCCGCTCTTCCGCATTCAAGTATGTGTTCCGGGAAGATTTTGCCAACCCATCTTCCTCCCGGACGATAGGACATCCCACCAACTGAATCCCATAGGATAGGTCCCGGACCATCTGCCGAAGGATCGCCAGCTGCTGGGCATCCTTCTGTCCGAAAAATGCCTTGTCTGGGGTAACAATGTTAAAGAGCTTGGAAACCACCGTACACACCCCACGGAAATGGATGGGACGTGTCTTGCCGCACAGCTGCTTGGGCATTTCGGAAAGAATCTCCACATAAGTGGCCGCCCCAGGGAGATACATCTCCTCCACCTCTGGATGGAAGACCAGATGGCATCCATGGGACTCAAGCAGTGTGCAGTCCCGGGAAAAATCTCGAGGATAGGCATCCAGGTCCTCATTGGGAGAAAATTGAGTCGGATTGACAAACACAGAGGCCACCACCCGATCGCACTGGCGCACTGCCTCATCCACCAGGCTAGCATGGCCCTCATGCAGGTAGCCCATAGTAGGCACCAGACCGATGCGCAGGCCCTCCTTCTTCCATGCCGCTACTTGAGCTCGAACTTCCGCAATGGTTGTTGCAATTTTCATCTATCTTAACCTCACACAACAGAACAAAACTTCACCGTTTCCGTCTGGACATTCTCTTCCAGGCGAGCCAGCACCTCATCCTCACAATCACTCTTGGCATAAGTCTGCTGCGCTGTTGGGAAGGTGCCCGCTTTCACTTGACTGTCATAGTCCTGGAATGCCTCGGTCATCGCTTGCCCCAGCTGTGCAAAGCAGTGGACAAACTTGGGAATCTGATCCCCGTTCATTCCTAGCATATCCTGATAGACCAGCACCTGGCCATCACAGCCTGCACCAGCACCAATCCCGATGGTGATGATGGTTAACTTCTTAGTAACCAGTGCCGCCAGTTTGGGGGGAACACATTCCAGGACCACCGCAAAGGCCCCAGCCTCTTGGACGGCCATTGCATCGGCCAGCAGCCGAGCTGCACCGTCCTCTCCCTTCCCCTGAACCTTAAATCCACCAAATGTATGGTAAGATTGGGGTGTCATCCCAATGTGGGCACAGACAGGAATGCCCGCTGCGGTAATGGCTCGGATCTGGTCGCAGACCTCTCGACCACCCTCCAGCTTTACTGCGTCCACACCTGTTTCCTTCATCATGCGACCAGCATTCTCCAGCGCCTGTTGGGGAGAGACCTGATAGCTCATAAATGGCATATCCAGCACCACAAAGGTCTGCTGGCATCCTCGGGCAACACTTCGGCCATAAATAATCATTTCCTCCAGTGTAACCGGCAACGTGTCAGCATAACCTTGCATGGTCATGCCAAGGCTGTCTCCTACCAGGATCATATTGATCCCTGTCTGATCTATAATGCGGGCGGTGGTATAATCATAACAAGTCAGTTGAGAAATCTTCTCTCCCCTAGCCTTCATCGCTGCCAGGGTAACTACGGTGTTCTGTTTCATTGGTTCGATCCTTCCTCCAGTATGTCTTTTACAGGCTGATAATCCTTGTCAGGATGCTTTTTTTCTGCCAGCTCCACCAGAATCCGGGAGGCTGCCTGATACATCTGTCGGGCCACCCCCGCAGGCAGACAGGAAAGGTGCTTGGCCACGGTTGCCCTGTCCCCCCGCTCTACCGCTCCGGTAAGCGCGTCTTGAGGACCCACTTGACACAAGTGATGCAAATTGGCCTGCATCAGAGGACGCAGCGCAGACAATCCCTCTTCCTGCGAGAAACCGCAACCTGCAAGCAAGTCCACACTTTCCTGGACCAAGGCACACATGAGATTGCTGGCGATGGCACAAGCAGTATGGTAAGCTGCCTTTCCCCCGCTGGGCAGCAGACGCACCTGGGCACCCAGTCCCGTTAAGGTCTCCTGCCACCATGACAGATGAGGACCGTCCCCTTCCAGACAAAAAAAAGCACCCGCAAGTTCCTGCCATGCAGCGTATTTATCGCTGATGGGGAACAACGGGTGGATCGAATAGTAGCTGGCACCTGTGTCCGCGCTGTTGGGAAATCCCTCCTGTGCGGTCATAGCGCCACTGCAGTGACAAAGTTGTTTTCCTGCCAGGTCAAATACCCGCAGTCCGTCATAGACTGAGGCAATCGCTCCATCCGGAACGGTCAAAAAGATCGCGTCACTCGCCCGAACCAATGTTTCCAAGTCATCGTATTGTTTCGTGCCAGTCCATGCCGCCGCTTCCTGGGCCGATCCTCGGTGCCTGCTGAAATAGCCGGTCACCGGGAGGCCGCCTTGGACAAAAAATTGTCCCAAAGAGAAGCCAACCTTTCCCGCTCCAATGAATCCTATTTTCATCCGATCACCGTGCCTTTCTGTGGGCAGGGTGACGCGATGGGGTCCCGCGCCGGAGCAGCAGACCCGCAGGGAACATGCCGGTACAGTTTCCTATTCGGAATACCATCCGCTGCTGGTCACCCACTTCTTAGGCGACCAACGCGGCTATTGTATCATCCGTTCCCAGAAATGTAAAGGGTTCTCCCCTGGATTATTCACCAGCCAATCCCACAACATTCTCCATCATTTTTTGTCACTTCTACACAAAAACAACAAAAACCGCCAACCCAAAGCCATCGCTTCAGATCAGCGGTCCTTTCTTTCCTATCTCTCTCCTTGATCCCAGCGGAACAAACGCTGAGCAAAATCCGTCAGCTCTTTCGCACTTTGATGGCGAAGAAAACGGGGGTTTAAATCACCAAGACGCACACGGTCCAGGTTGTCTGCATCCTTGAGCAGGCGAGTCAGTTTCAAAGCATGGGCATACTCCTTTGGCTGGAAGGAAGCCACAATCGTCTCCATCTCATGGTCTGGTCGAGAATGGGCCGTGACCGCTGCCTGCAATTCCAACAGACACTCCCCCTCCTGTCCTGTCAGCTGACCCAGGCGAAGGGCAGAACGAGCTCCATGGTAAAGATCATAGCCGTCAAACGTCCGTCCCACATCATGATAGCTGGCTGCCCAAAAGAGTTGGCGCAAATTCTCCTCTTCTAACCTCTCCTGCCAGCCAATCAATCCCGCCAGAAGCAGCACCCGGTGGATATGCTGCGGACCATGGACCCAACTCTGAAAAAGCGCCCTTTCATCGATCGCCTGGTAGGCTTGCAAAAGGAGCGGATAATACTGCCACTGTTTTAGGCCCTGAATGAGCCCGTGATCTTCCTGCCAGTTGTTCTGGCGGAGGAGATTCAGGATCTTGTTTTCCTTCACTGGCTGCGCCTCCTTTGGTTGCATTTGTATTATCTTCCCCAAAGATGCCGCTTGTCAATGGTCCCGCAAAAATTTTCTTCCTGCTCCTCCTGCCGCAGTGTTTCCCGCAGAAAGGACGCGCCGCCATAACGCAAACAGCGGCGCAGCCTGGCCTCCCCCCGCTTGATGGTTCGGGAAACCGTAGTTCGATCCACCCCCAGTGCTTCCCCGATCTGATCCATGGTCATTCCCTGGTCATAATACAAAAAAAGCATCTGCCGCTGTCGCTGGGTCACTTCTTCCCGCAGTGCCCGAGACAGTTGATGACACAACTTTTGAAGCTCTTCACCATTATCCTGAGCCATCAAGCGGGTGTAGACAGCCATATCTGCACCCATGCGCTTTCGTTTATAGTGTATAGCGGGCATTCCGGCGGTACCCCCTTTCATAATAATGTTCCAATAGAACTGCCTGGTCCCTGGCTTCCCGCCAAAGCGTATCCAATGTCAAGATCCGCCGGGTTAATGACTCCTTCTCCCAAGCCGTCTCTGCCTTTCCCCGTGCTTGTTTGAGCTGCTTGATCCGCCCCTGCAACGCCAGGGCCTGCGCACGGTATTCCTCGGACATCTCTTGTAACGTCATTGTCTGCTCCTCTCTCCTTCTCTCCCGCCGCCAGCACTGGGAACATAGCCCTTCCTTGGCTGGCGGATCATACGCATACTGCTCCTGGCCGCAGCTAGGACAAACATATTCAGGTGGGTCTTGCTGCCGATCCCGAAAGGGCGCACAGGCAAAAGATCTTCTCCGTACCGTTCTCCGCAAAAAAGCCCTCCTTTTTTTAAAAAAAGCTTGACAAATACATCAATTTCTGATAAAGTAATCTTCGCTGCGGATGAGTGCCCAACGCTGGTGTAGCTCAGTTGGTAGAGCAGCTGATTTGTAATCAGCAGGTCGGGG
>JAHHRP010000065.1 GCA_020025735.1 Evtepia sp. | reverse complement strand
GTGACAAAGGATTGTCCTCCTCTGGGTAGATGGATGAAAGAATATAATAATTATTTTATCATGGCCTGTCTCTGTCCGCAAGAGAAAACCGCCTACAAAAAGAATTTGCAGGCAGTTTTTGGAAAAAGGGTCATGGCTGTGCTGGGGGGATAGTTGGGGAGGATGTTTCGTTCGGGAGTTTGCGGAAGAAACGCTGGGTAAGCAGTGCGGTCACTACCATAGCAATCAAATCTGCCGCAGGTGCAGCAAGAAGGACCCCCTGTATGTCAAAGAACCGGGGAAGCAGGATGGCCAAGGGCACAAAACAGACCAAATCCCGAGTGAGGGAAGCAACCGTGGCTTTCATCGGTTCTCCGACGGCCTGAAAGAAGATGGAACTCATCTTAATAAAACAGGTTAATGTGACCAGAGCGAGAAAGATGCGGAAGGTTTGGATGGCAAATTCCAAATAAAGCGGATCACCTTGCCCAAAGATCCTTACCACGCCCTGGGGCCAAAACTGGAAGAGGATGGTGGCGACAAGACCCACAAATAAGGTGACAAAGAAAATGAGACGGTATGTTCCTCGTACGCGGTCATACTTGGCAGCACCGTAGTTGTATCCCAAGATGGGCTGGCCGCCCAGGACCACTCCCACCACCAGATTGATCACGATGGTATAGACTTTGGTCACGATACTGACAACAGAAATGGGGATATCTGGTCCATAGACGGACAACGTTCCATAGTGGAAGAGCATCATATTGCAGACTAAGGAGACAACTACAATAGAGATCTGGGCAACAAAGGTGGAGATGCCAAGCTGAAGCGCTGTTCCGAGGACGCGCCACTGGGGAAAGAAGGAGGACCGGGTTAAACGGAATGTTTTGGGCCGAAGCAGGTAGACTGCGTTGAGGAAGAAGGAAAGAAGCTGACCCAGTACCGTAGCCCAAGCAGCCCCTCGAATGCCCCAGTGCAGGACAAAAATAAAGATAGGGTCTAAGACGATATTTACCACTGCGCCGACAATGGTGGCAACCATGGCGAAACGGGGGGCGCCATCCGCACGGATGATACCGTTGGTCATGTTGGAGAGCATGTAGAAGGGAAGGACCCATAGCAGAATGGAAAAGTATTCTGAGGCCATAGGGAGCGTGGCATCTGAGGCTCCGAATAGACGCAACAAGGGGGCTTGCCAGACAAACCCGCCGATCGTAAGCAGCACGCCTATGGTAAAGAGGATTGTGATACTACTGCCTACACATTGATGCGCTCGTTGTGTATCTCCTTTCCCCTGACAGAGACTGAGGTAGGCGGCAGAGCCGTCTCCAAAACACCAGGCAAAGGCCATAGAAAGCATCAGCAACGGAAAGACGACCCCTGTGGCAGCATTGCCCAGATAGCCCAGCTCACTATTGCCAATGAAAATTTGATCGACAATATTGTATAGGGCACTGACCAGCAGAGAGAGGACACAAGGCAAGGAAAAGGAGAGCAGGAGCTTGCTCAATTTTTCGTGTCCGAGATAAGAGTTTTGTTCTAAAGGCATGAAAAAACCTCCCAAAGTAAATTCGGAGGCTTTGGACTCGGAAAAACCACCACAAAACCGGCAGAGAGAAGGTGCGTAGAATCTGTGACAATTCTACGCACCTGTTTCTGGTTGACGTTGTTAGGATAGCATAATTTTCAGGGAAAGTCAAGATTCAGTTGACCTCCTCCTGCTTTTCAGGCAAGCGGGTGACCAGGGCTTCTACCAGCCGATGGTGGTGGATGAGGGTCATCTGGATGTGCAGCTGGTCAGTTTCCAGAGAGAGGATCCGACCATCCTGAGGCACAGAGCCGTAGAGGCCGAAAGCATAGCCGCCAAACGTGTCATATTCTTCCAATGGAAGTGTTATCCCCAGGGTCAATGCCACATCATCCAGGGGGGCAGAGCCTTGGATGCGCCAGGTATTTTTCTCCAATGGCTGGATGTCCAAAGGCTCACCTTCTTGCTGGATTTCTCCTACTAGCTGCTCCAGCAGATCTCGTATGGTTACAACACCCAACAGGCCACCATATTCGTCTAAAACGATGGCGTAATAGGTGCGGCGCTGTTTCATCTGCTGGAAAAGAACGTCAGCTTTCACGCTATCAGGGACAAAGAAAGCGGGTTTCACTACGGTCTTCAGAATCTCTTCCATGGGGAGGTCCTGAAGATGGAAAAAGTCACGGGTGTCCAGAATGCCGATTACCTGATCTACTGTGCCATCACAGACAGGATAGCGGGTGTGACCAGTCTGGAAGATAATTTCCTTCCAAGTTTGAACGGTCTGACCAGTCCAAAGCAGATCAAGATCGGTACGATGCGTGGCGAACTCTCCTACCGTCAGATCATCAAATTCAAAGACATTTTTGATAAATTCTTTTGTTGTGGAAGCAAAGACCCCTTTTTCACTGCCTCGATCCACCATCATTTTGATTTCTTCTTCGCTGACTTCTTCTTCATCGGCGTTGGGATCAACACCAAGCAGGCGAAGGACGGCGTTGGTGGAAAGGGTGAGGACGGTGACAATGGGTGCGAATAGGGTGGAGATACCGGTGATGAGGGCAGACAGACCCAAGGCCAGAGACTCAGATCGCTTCATGGCCAGCCGTTTAGGGACCAGTTCGCCAAAGACTAAGGTGAAATACGACAGCAGGAGAGTGATGACTACCACAGCGATAGTGTCCAAGGTCTTTTCCGGGATTGGCACACCGGCACCGATCAGCGCTGCTACTAAGGGATCTGAGAAGTTATCAGCAGCGAAAGCACTGCCCAAAAATCCTGAAAGCGTAATCGCGATTTGAATGGTGGCCAAGAATCGGGCTGGGCGGCTGGTCAGACGAGCCAGGCGCAGGGCGCGCTTGTCACCTTGAGCCACCAGATGAGCCAGCTTCGTGTCGTTGATGGAGATAATCGCAATCTCAGCACAAGCGAACACAGCGTTTAAGACAATCAGTACAATTTGTAGGACAATGGGCCATATCATAGGGTCCTGCATGGTTTGGATTCTCCTCCTAAGATGTCCGGGTGCTGCCCGGAATTTTTCATAGATTATACTATGAGACAGGCCTGAGGTCAAGAAGGAAATGGGAGGAATTTGGAAAAAGAAGGAAAAGAAGGTTCTCCTTTTTGCAACGAAGATCATCTTGTCTAGCGTGCTTCCTGGACAGGAATGGCGATGGTTTTGTAAAACTGCTGCCATAGGACTTGGAAGGGGAGATTGTCCTGGAAGGAATTTGCCAGATTGAGATGGTTCAAGGGACGTATTTTCCATTGATGGTCGGCGTAGAAGAGGGCTTGTCGGTGAACTTTGTCATGTAGAAGAAAGGCGTTCCCAGACAGTTGCTGGCAGAGGCGGGGCCGCAGCAGAGGAAGGACCTGGTTCTTTGGTGCGATCTGACTTGTTAGTACCCCGCCATAATTGGTAAATTGGATGGTGCCCTGGTATTGCTTGGCCTCATGGAGCAAGTGTTGAATGGCCCGGGTGAGGACAAGAATCCGGTCATCGGTATGATCTTGGGGCAGGGCATGGTGGAAGGCGAGATAAATGACATCAAATATATTGCGTTCCCGTTGGGGCAGGCAGGTGAGAAAACTGCACGCGATCATCTGCTGAAATGCCTGAGAGAACCGAGTTTTGAGATCCTGATAGAGTGCCTTGGCTAGGGTAGGGTCCGTAGGGACTTCCAGCAAGGGATAGAGGGAGTTTTGCGGCGTGTGGGGCGGCAAGAAGTAGAAAGGATACACTTTTTGACGAAAGCTCTCGTTGACACAAGAGAGAAACCCAGCAAAAGAGCCGTCGTAGAGCATACTGCATTGGGGCCAGGTGGACATGGGGAAAACCTCCTTTGGGATCAAAATAGAACAAATGTTCTATTATTATACAAAAGGAGAGAGGGATAAAAAAGCGCCGGAGGAGGTTCCTCCGGCGCGGGAGTCCCATAAAAAGGACTGAGGGATTCAGTTGTTGGCAAAAGCAGCGGGGATTTCATGCTTAATGCAGCGGCGCCCCTCTTTAGACCAAATGTTCCCAAGACATCTGGTGCAGCCGACACAAGGAGAGTCCTCACCCTGTTCCAGATGCCGCAGAAAGTCAGGCTGGCAGATGAAAGGACGAGAGGCAGAGACAAAGTCAATCCCAGCATCCAGAATCTGCTGTGCAGTCTCTGGGCCGCGGACACCACCCACCAAAATGAGGGGAATGGTGACCTCTTTGCGGATTTGGACTGCACGGTCCAGGTAGAAATTGGGGACCTTCTTCTTCCCCAAGCCCAGCCAGTTGTAACCAGACAATTCAATGGCATCTGCCCCAAGCGCTTGGAACTGACGACAGAAGTAGAGGATGTCCTGGGCATAGGCTGCGTCGGCCTCTCCAGCGCAGTTGGTGTTGACTTTGACAAGCACAGGATACGCTTTGCCTACCGCCTCGCGGATGGCGGTGAGACATTCGCCTACAAAACGGAAGCGGTTCTCTGCATTGCCACCGTATTCATCTGTACGCAGATTGGTGTTGGGGTCCAGGAACTGACTGAGCAGATAGCCGTGGGCACAATGGAGCTGGATGCCGTCAAAGCCAAGATCCTTGGCTGCCTTGGCCGCATCGACAAAATCGGCACAGATCTTGTCCATGTCAGCACGGGTAAGTTCCGTGGTCTCCATCTCGTTGGCGCCCTTCATCCCACCGGAGGGGGCCAGCAGTTTGCCGCCTGCCACATGTTTTTCTGACATGAAGACATTCATTCCGGCGTGCATGAGCTGAAGGATCAGGTGGCCGCCAACGTCGTGGACAGCATCCAGAACTTCTTTCTGGCTGGCCCGCTGCTCCTCGGTGGCAAAGCCTACCTGGATCCCAGTGGATCGAGCTTCGGGGGAGATATAGCTATACGCAGTGATGATAGCACCGGTACCAGCAGCTGCGATTTGGCGGTAGAGCGCTACCTGCTGGGGATCACAAGTCCCATCCCGGTGGCCAAAGGGATCTTGGGTGGCGGAGCGGATGAGCCGATTGGGCAGGGTCAGGGTGCCGATCTTGCCGGCGGTGAAGAGGGTAGAAGCCATGGGGATTGATTCTCCTTTTTCTCTATTTCTTAGATTTTAGGTTGGAATGGCCTGTAAAGCGCCAAGAATGATGCCATTATAGCAAAGACCGAAAAAAATACAAGGGGGAGAAGGCGCATCTGTGCAGTGGAAGGATTTATTCAAAGATTTCTTCTTTGTATGGTTGACAAAGAAAGATATTTTAGGGTAAAATAAAAAAACTAAACAATAAAAAAACTAAGTTTAAGCAGGGAGAGTTAGAACTTAGAAAATAAGGAATGGAGGAAATCTATGAAAACGACGCAATCGCAAGGTGTGGTGGCAGTGGCTGGCTCCTGCGCAATGTGGGGCCTTCTGCCGTTGTTCTGGAACCTGTTGGCTCCAGTGAACGCAGTGTATATCTTGGCGCATCGTCTCATTTGGTCTATGGTATTTTTAGGGGTATTCATGCTGATTACCGGATGGGGGAAGATGATTCTCACAACAATGAAGGATCGGCGGACGATGCTGCTCTGTCTCATCAGTGGTGCGCTGATTACCTTTAACTGGGGCGTGTACATTTATGCAGTCAACAGCGGCCATGTCTTAGATGCCAGTATGGGCTATTTTATTGAACCAGTCCTGGTTGTCGTGATTGGCCTGATTTTTTTCCGGGAGCGGTTGAGCAAAGCAGAGACACTTACCGTCATTATGGCGGCAATCGGTGTGGTCTATCTGGTGGTTCGGACGGGGTCCCTGCCGATTCTCTCCCTGTTGGTGGCTGTGTCTTTCGGTGTGTATGGTGTTGTGAAAAAACTCATTACTGTGCCGGTTCAGGTTTCTTTGTGTATCGAGACACTTTGGATGTTCCCTCTGGCAATACTCTTTGCCCTCTGGTGGGCCAGGTCTTCCGGCGGTGGTGAGGCAGCCCTGAATGGCGTCTCCTTTTGGCTGCTTCCCGCCAGTGGCCTGATGACTCTGATCCCACTGCTTATCTTCAATATAGGGGTGCAAAAGGTTCCGTTGTATCTCTCTGGGATTCTTACCTATGTCAGCCCATCTCTGCAGTTCGTCACGGGATTGTTCTTCTTCCACGAACCGATGAATACCGTTCGGATGACAACCTTCCTGATTATCTGGGCAGGCATTGTGATTACCGTGGTGGATAAGATTCAGATAATGTACAGAGAGAAAAAGGCGTTGCGGGAGGAAAAAGGAAACCCTAAATCAAGTTGAGAACGGAAAAGAGAGGAAGTCAATGTCCATACTTCCTCTCTTTTCTTTTTGTCATAGACGAACAGGGACAGCATGGGCTAAGGTAAGGGTATCCGGCGTGACAGTACAGCAGTAGGCCAGGATGCGCACACCTGCCTGATTAGCTTGGCGGAGTGCTTGGCCAAAATCTGGATGAGTGATATCATTGGGGGAGAAAAAGTCAGCCTGGGCCATTTGGATGACAAAACATACGGCGCTTTCATAGCCGTCTGCCAAACAGTCTGTTAGACCATGAAGATGTTTGATCCCCCGTTGAGTAGGGGCATCGGGAAAATAAACGGCACCGTTCTGCTCTAAGGTGACCCCCTTGATTTCCACAAAACCACGGCGGGTACTCGTTTCCCAGTAGAAATCAAAACGAGAGTCCCCATGACGGTACTCGGGACGCAGCAAAGTTAGGCCGGGGAGAAAGTGACCTGCGGCGGCCCACTCCTGAAACACTTTGTTGGGAGCCTGGGCATCCATGTTGATGAGTCTGTCTCCCTTTTCTACGGCGATTAGATCATAGGCGGTTTTGCGGTTGGGGTTGTCACTTTTCGTCAACCAGACGCGGACGCCAGGAATCAGCAGTTCCCGGCAGCGGCCCGTGTTTTTGACGTGAACGGTGACAGGGTGACCATCCAACAGAACGTCTGCCACGAAACGGTTTGGCCGGGCGACAAAGATGGCGGGGGTGATATTTGGATAACGCAGAAAAATCCCTCCTTTCGGAAATGGGTGGAAAATGTCTAATAGACATGATACACTAAGAAAAAACTGAGGATGAGGGCATCATACATCACCACAAGTCCCTCGTCAAGAAAGTGGGACGATCCTATGATGGAGTATCTGCTGGCCCTGGATCAGGGCACCACCAGCTCACGAGCCATCCTCTTCACACAGCGGGGAGAGGTGGCGGCTTCTGCACAGATTCCCTTTGCACAGCATTACCCCAAGCCCGGCTGGGTGGAACATGACCCCTTGGATCTGCTGGACAGCCAGTTCCGGGCTGTGGCGGAATGTTTGGCGCAAAGGGAGATCCACCCTTCGCAAATCATTGGGCTTGGTCTGGCAAACCAGAGAGAGACAGCGCTGCTGTGGGAGAAGGACACTGGGAAGCCTGTGGGCAACGCCATCGTCTGGCAGTGCCGCAGGACGGCAGACTTTTGCACACAATTACAGCAGGAGGGATATACAGAAGCCATCCGGGCCAGGACAGGCTTGCTGCCCGATGCCTATTTCTCCGGGACCAAGTACCGATGGCTGCTGGATAACATTCCCGGAGCGCGGCGGCGGGCAGCGCGGGGAGAGCTGCTGTGCGGCACCGTGGACAGCTGGCTGCTTTGGAACCTCACAGGGGGAAAGGTTCATGCATCAGACTACTCGAACTGCAGCCGGACGATGCTGTTTGATATTCACTGTCGGTACTGGGACGATACCTTATGTCAGCTATTGGATGTGCCCATGAACCTGCTGCCTCAGCCAGTGGAGAATAGCGGAAACTTGGGGGTGATTGCCTCTGGTGTGCCTCACCTGGAGAAGCTGGCTGGTTTGCCCATCCGGGGGATGGCAGGGGATCAGCAGGCGGCGCTCTTCGGGCAGGGCTGTTTTTCTGCTGGGCAGTTAAAAAATACTTACGGAACGGGGTGCTTTACCCTGATGAATACAGGGTCCCGGCCTGTAATTTCCCAAAATGGTTTGCTCACCTGCATTGGATGGGGGATGGCGGGAGAGACTACCTATGTGCTGGAAGGGAGCGTATTCAATGCTGGCTCCTCCATCCAGTGGCTTCGGGACGAGTTGGGTCTGATTCGGCAGGCCAGCGAGTGTGACCGACTGGCAGAGGAAGTCCCCGATAATGGTGGAGTCTACTTGGTCTCTGCGTTCACTGGTTTGGGCGCGCCTCACTGGGATATGTACGCCAGAGGAACGGTGGTGGGCCTAACCCGTGGGACCACACGTGCCCATCTTTGCCGGGCAGTGCTGGAAGGAATTGCCTATCAGACGGCTGATCTCATCTCTGCCATGGAGCGGGACGCAGAAGAGAAAATTTCTTCCCTTCGAGTAGATGGTGGAGCCAGCGTCAGTGACTTTATGATGCAGTATCAGGCAGATTTGCTGGGGGTCCCTGTGGAACGCCCTAATGTGGTAGAGACAACTGCCTGGGGGGCTGCTTGTCTGGCAGGATTGGGTGCGGGCGTTTGGAATGGCCCACAGGAGATGATCCGGGAGAAGATAGCCGGTAAGGTTTATCTTCCTGGCACCGATCGGAGCAAAGAATACGCCTGTTGGCAGCGGGCCCTTGAGCGGGCTAAGGCTTGGGAGGAGGAATAACCTATGACAGCATTGGAACGGTTTTTGCGGTATATCCAATATGATACCCAGTCTGAGGAGGCGTCGAGGACTACACCCTCCACGGACAAACAGCGGCTGCTGGGGGCGTATTTGGCCCAGGAATTGCAGGAGATGGGGTTGGAAAAGTCTCATTTGGCAGAGAATGGTGCTGTGTACGGCTGGCTGCCTGCTACACCTGGGCGAGAGGAGAGACCAGTGATTGCGCTCATTGCACACATGGACACAGCGCCTCGAGTCCCTGGCGGTCCGGTGAAAGCTCGGTTGGTTCCCTATACAGGGGGAGAGATTGTGCTGAACCAGGAGAAAGGGATTGTGATGACCCCAGAAGAATTTCCCGACTTGCTGGAGCAGGTGGGCAAGACATTGGTGGTCACCGATGGCACCACGTTGCTGGGTGCAGACGACAAAGCGGGGGTGGCAGAGATTTTTGCCGCAATGGAGTGGCTTGTTGCACACCCAGAGAGAGCCCATGGCCGTGTGGCTGTGTGCATTACCCCGGACGAGGAGGTGGGCCGGGGGGCTGACTATGTGGATCTGAAAACATTGGGAGCAGACTTTGGCTACACCGTGGACGGAGGACCACTGGGGACTTTGGAATATGAGAACTTTAATGCTGCTGGGGTGCGGGTGACCTTTCACGGGGTAAATATCCACCCAGGAGAGGGAAAAGGGAAGATGAAAAATGCGTGCCTGATGGCGGCTCGGTTTATTGCCATGGTTCCTCCAGGGGAAGATCCGGCGCACACCGCAGGATATGAAGGGTTTTATCATCTTTGCAACATGACAGGAGACGAAAGTGAGGCTGTGCTGGACTGGATCATTCGAGACCATGACCGGGATCGCTTTGAAGCGCGCAAGGAGACGTTCCGGTGCTTAACGGAGGTCCTCTGCCAAGAGTATGGTGCCGATTCCGTGAAAACGGAGATTACAGACACTTATTTTAATATGAAAGAGCATATTCTTCCGCACCCTCAGTTGCTGGACTGGGCGAGGGAAGCCTTCCGCAAGATCGGCGTAGTGCCCAAAGAGGTACCCATCCGCGGTGGTACCGATGGGGCTAGGCTGAGTGAGATGGGCCTGCCTTGTCCGAATTTATCCACAGGGGGATATCACTTCCATGGCGTGTATGAGTATATTCCAACGGAATCCTTGGATAAAATGACGGAAATGATAGAAGAACTTCTATGTGGAATTGATTGAATGGGGAAAAAAAGAAAAAAATGAAATTGCAGTTGACAAATCGGGTGTTTTTCGATATACTAAACATCGCTCGCTACGGCAGATAAGATGGCGGCATAGCTCAGTTGGCTAGAGCATTCGGTTCATACCCGAAGTGTCACTGGTTCAAATCCAGTTGCCGCTACCAATTGATTCTGGGAGGAAACCCTCCCAGAATCAATTCGGCCCGTTGGTCAAGTGGTTAAGACACCGCCCTTTCACGGCGGTAACACGGGTTCGAGTCCCGTACGGGTCACCATTATGGAGGCATAGCTCAGCTG
>JAHHRP010000064.1 GCA_020025735.1 Evtepia sp. | reverse complement strand
TCAACCGCGCTGGTGACGATGCTGCCGGTCTGGCGATCTCTGAGAAGATGCGTGCTCAGGTCACTGGTCTGGAAGTTGCCCAGAAGAACGCCAAGGACGGCATCTCTCTGGTGCAGACCGCAGAAGGCGCTCTGACCGAAGTTCATGACATGCTCAACCGTATGGTGGAGTTGGCCAACCAGTCTGCCAACGGCACCTATGAGAACACCACCGACCGGAATCAGCTGCAAAAGGAAGTCAACCAGCTGCGCAGCGAGATCAACCGAATCGCTGACTCCGCCAACTTCAACGGCATCAACCTCCTGGATGGTTCGATGGATGCCAGCGGTTCTGTGGGTGGGGATGCTCTTGATATTACCTTTTCTTCCGTTATCGCCCAGAAAGAAGAGGTCACAAGAGAACTTCCTAAATTTACAGTTAACTTGGAAGGACTTGCCGTTCAGGCTGGGACTGGTACCGCTGCTGTAGATGCAAAGATACATGTTGGCTCTTTGACTTTTACTGTTTCTGGCAATGCAACTGCTGCTGGAAAGTTGGCTGATTATACAGCCTTTACAGCTGTGAATACAGCATCTGCAACCATTGGTGGCTTGAAGTACTCCGTTGGTATTACGTCTGGTGTTCTGGCGTTTACAGCGAAGGCAACCAACACCGATACTACCTTGGGTTCGTCTGGAACTACGTTGAATCCTTCCTTGAGCGTAACTGCCGCTGCAGGTACTAAGGGAACACTAACTGGCAGTATGGTGAACTCTGGTACTCAGATTATCACAGCCGGACGGGCACCTAAAGCTGCTTCCCCAGCCAAAGCAACCTTCGCACTTACTGTGGATATGTTGAAAAATGGGGCTTCCATTAAAATTGGAAACCAGGTATTTACAATCGACTATAGTAAGAAAGGCTCCACAGCAGGTGGCGGCACCAACATTGGCGTTAAGGATCTCTTGAAGGACGGTAAGTTGGCCGCATCGAAAATCAATGACGTGGCCAGCCGGATTACCAACGCTGGTGGTACAAACACTGTATTCACCATCGGCAACAACGGCGGCAAGATCACACTTCAGGGCCACAACAATCTTAATACCTCTGTGGCAGATGTCACTACTGAAGAAAAAGTGAAAGCGCAAATCTCGATCTCTGCTCCCAGCGTTAAGGGGAACGCACTGACATTACAGATTGGTGACACCAGTGATTCCTTTAACCAGATCCAGGTTTCTGTTAAGGACTGCCATGTGGGAAGTTTGGGTATCAAAGAGATTGATATCTCTAAGCAGGCCAACGCACAGGCTGCTGTGAGCAAAATCAAGGATGCCATCAACTATGTCTCTGATGTGCGTGGTACTTTGGGTGCTACCCAGAACCGTCTGGACCACACCATCAACAACCTGTCTGTCATGACCGAGAACATTCAGGATGCTGAGTCCACCATCCGTGACACCGACGTAGCCGATGAGATGATGGCTTACACCAAGAACAACATTTTGATCCAGTCCGCTCAGGCCATGTTGGCCCAGGCCAACCAGGTACCTCAGGGTGTGTTGCAGCTGTTGCAGTAATGCTTCTTACTTTGCACTGTGGTATCCTCACATTTACTCCAAAAGAGGGCGGACTGTTGTCCGTCCTCTTTTTTGATTTTAGTAGGAGAGACATAATCACATGAATGCTCTTGATCTGGCTCGAAAAGCGGCTCAACTGGGGGACGAGGCATCGGCACGAAAAGCTTATTCTTTGGCGTTGTCCCAAAAAGATCTTCGCCCGGAGGAAGAATTGGAAGCGGCCATGTATATTCTAGCCTCCAAAGGAAGTTACCGGGTTGCCTATTCCACCTTTGTTTCCCTCTATAATCGAGGATTCTTCCGTCAGGAATTGATGGAAATTATGACAGAATCTTTTTACCTGCCTAACATTAAAGTACAGAAACATCGCTACGCAGACAACTGCAAACGTTTGTCAAAGTATCCATATCTGTTTCGGACCGATTTCCTGAACTTTGAATCGTTAAAAATTAAGTTCTTCCCCTTTGATGACCGCGGATTTATCCCCTATTTTGTGGAAGAGGATCGCTTTGGCCCTTATGTAAATTTCAACGACACCATCATCGACCGATATTTTTTTGCGGATTTAGAAAAGCCGATCTTAGCCCAGGATGTGTATTCCCAGTATCAGTTGGAATATCTTTACGACAACGTGCGGAAGAGTGAATGGGTAGGATATGAAAATCACATTTACCTTCACTACACAGAATGGGAGACTTTTTGTGCTTATCTTCAGTGTCTTTCTTTCCGCAATTTATTGCAGGATAAGAAATTGGTTTTTTTGATCGAAGGTGAGGTTAACCAGTATCCCATTGATTTCCATGCCCGTTTTGGGATTGATTACAGCCAGTTTTCCGTAAAGCCCATCGGCATACGCGAAGTAAAGCGTATGATTTGGCACGCCCAGTTGTCCAGCCACAACGGTGGTGACTTTTTCAATGAGATCTTTTATGGACACCCAAACTTGTTGGCCCTTGATTCTATTATGTTTGACAACATTAAGGAAAACGTAGAGGAATTATTCCAACATGTACGCAAGAAAGAAATCAATAACCTCATGATGTACAAGCTTTCTCACCTTCAAAATCTCACGATGAAGGACTGTTTGGTTGCCTTTTTCCTCTATGGAGATCGTGTGGTACAGCCACCAGATCCCAATGAACGGATTGCACCCGCGATTTTCTTCCAACCCCACTTCTCGAATTTGGAATATGAAATTACTGTTGTGGAGGAGAGTAGTAAATGGTCTCTTCTTTATTCCAAGGAATATGAAGAACTCCGAAAATCACCACTCTTTCAAGAGTTTAAATATATTAAAACATTTACGCCCATGCGCCGAATTACCACTAGCCATGCAGCAACCGTTCGCTTTATGCGGGAGTGGGATAGTGGCAAAAAAGAGGACCAAGAAAAAAAGAGTGTTATGTCTGATGCCCTGCAATCACGCATTTTGAATCGTAGTTTTATGATAAACATATGGGACAGACTCTACCGGGATAGTATTTTAGTTCGCTTTGAGGATGGAAAACTCAATCCTAAGGCAACCTTCACCGCTTTGGCTAAATTCTTAGATGTTCCCTATACCGAGAGCATGACCTATTGTTCTGGTCGAACCGGACTTAATCCAGAGTCATTAAAAGGCAATGATCGTGGCTTTGATCCCGCTGCCATTTACAGGACTTACGATAACTTTGCCAATGATGAGGAACGCGCCTATTTGGAATACTTTTTCCGGGATGCTTATGAGTACTATGGGTACGACTTCCATTACTATAAAGGGGAACCAGTAGATGAGGAATGGGTTCGAGACAAAGTGGATCATTTCACCTGCATTGATAGACATATTGCTGAGACTTGGAAGAAAGCTTTGGGTGAGGGCCTTATTATTACAGATACCCATAAGAAGCAAGAAATCCATGAGGAATCACAGAATGTAGAAACCGACATCAGTGATGAAGGCATTGGACCCTTGTTAAAACGCTATCACGACGAACGGATTCGATTTGCAAAGTACTTACTTCGCGGTCTTTATTTTGTGAACAAACAAGGCCAGCCGTTAAAACTGATGAAAAAACTAGAACTGGACCCCAACCTCTTAGAACAGCCGCTTTATCACTAAGGCAGCAGCTGCCCCCTTATGATATCAACCATAACCAATCACTTGCCCCCCTGGAACCAAAATTTTCTGGTCTCAGGGGGGCATATTCATCCATCTAAAAAAGCCCCCGGCTGTAACACCGAGGGCAATGGTTATCGCTGGTCATAGCGGGCCTCTAAAATCTCAATCATCCGCGCCACACAACTCTCGTCACAGGAGGGCAGCACCACATCTGCCGCTGCCCGGACCTCCGGGTAACTGCTGGCTGGGGCAAACGAGAGCGCAGAGACCTCCAGCATGGGAATGTCATTGAGTCCATTGCCCACACAGTAAATATCCTTCGGGTCCACCCCCAGGTAACGGGCCACCCACTGCACCGACTGGCCTTTGTTGGCCCCCTTGGCGGTGACTTCCAGCAGGTACGGATTGGAGAAGGTCACATCATACTCCTCCGGCCAATGGCTTTTTAGATACCCTTGCGCCTCTTGCAGCACCGCCGTGTCAGGGTGCTGGAGAATCACTTTAATCCACGGCACAGGCATGTCTCCAATGGCACGGGGCTGGCCAGTGAGATGACAGCGTTTCAGGTGGTGCTCCGTAACCTGATTGGGCCGGAAAACAAAGACCTCATCCTGATGATACGCCTCAAAGCCCACCTGGGGCAGGTCGGCACACACCTGGGCCAGATGCTCCGGTGCCTGGGGCGGCAGAACTTGCAGCCAAAGGCTTTCCTCGCGGGCAAAGTCATAGATGGAAGCGCCATTGGAAAGTATGACCGGCGCATTCACCGGCAGCTTTTCCCTCTCCATCTGGATGGCAAAGTTGATATACGACCGGCCGGTAGAGATGCAGAAAAGACCTCCCTCTGCCACAAAACGGGCGATTGCCTGGCGATTTTCCTGGGAAATGGTGCCAGCACTGTCGTATAGGGTGTCGTCGTAGTCGGTGGCCAGCAGCACACCGGAGAATTTCCCCATGGGCACTCGTCTCCTTTCGCTGGTCGTTGAGATGAACCTCTCTATTTTATACTAATCGGCTGCATCTTGTCAAGACAGCTTGAAAATAAGACGGCAGCGGACAAGTCACCGTTACCTCCTCCCCCGTGCGAGGGTGGCGGAAGGTCAATTTGCGCGCATGTAAGCACTGTCCCACCAGCTCAGGGAATCCCTTACGCACTCCGCCATACACCGGGTCCCCCAGCACCGGGTGCCCCTGCGCCGCCATATGAACCCGAATCTGATGGGTCCGCCCTGTCTCCAGCCGACACTGAACATGGGTATAACCTGCATACCGGGCCAGCACCTGCCAGTGGGTAACCGCAGAGCGCCCCGTGAGATGGTTCACTGCCATCTTCTTCCGGTCCGTGGGGTGGCGGGCAATGGGCAAAGAAATGGTCCCTTCCTCCTGGCGCAGTTTCCCCAAAACCACCGCCTCATATGCCCGGTACAGACTGTGATCCTGGAGCTGCTGCGCCAGAGCCAGGTGCGCCGTGTCATTTTTCGCCGCAATCAGCAGCCCGCTGGTATCCCGGTCGATGCGGTGGACAATCCCCGGCCGAAGCTGACCATTGATCCCAGATAGACTCTGTCCACAGTGGTACAGCAGGGCGTTGACCAGAGTGCCGTCAGGATGGCCTGGGGCAGGATGGACCACCATCCCCACCGGCTTATTGACCACAATCACATCCTCGTCCTCATACACCACATCCAGCGGAATCTCCTGGGGCAAAATCTCCACCGGGGTTGGGTCGGGAATGATCACCGTAAGCGGAACCCCCTCTTTCAGCCGATCATTTTTCTTCAGCCTCCGGCCAGCGGAAAGGACCTGTCCTTCCTCCAGCAGCTTTTGGGCCGCCGAACGGGTCAGACCATCCAGACTCGCCGCCAAATACTGGTCCGCTCGCTGGCCGCTGCTCTCAGGGGTTAGGGTAACATTCACAGGGTTTCCTCCTCCTCCCCACGCTGCTTGCTCTCCTTTCGCTCCTTCTCAAAGGTCTGGATCACACACAGGCACAGCAGCACACCACCGATGACCACACCCATGTCCGCCACATTAAAGATCGGGAACGAAACAAAGGTCGTGGCAAACATATCCGTGACAAAGCCCAGCAGAAGGCGGTCGATAAAATTTCCCACAGCGCCTCCCAGCAGCAGCGTCAGCGCCAACATTCCCCGCCGATTGGGCAGGACACGCCTCCACAGCGCTGCAATCAGCCCCACCGAAACCACCCCAGACAGCAGCGTCAGCAGCCAGGTGTGTTGGCTGAGCAAAGAAAAAGCTGCCCCTGTGTTCTGCACATAGGTCAGGGACAGGCCCGGCAGGAAATCCACCATCGTGTGCAGGGGGATCTCCAGTCGAACCACATATTTTACCACCTGGTCCACCACTACTAAGGCAGCCGCCAGCGCGAAATAAAGGGGCATGGACCCCACCTCCTTTCCTTCCAACAAACCCATGGCCAGCCTAAAGGCCGGCCATGGGTTTGGGTTCTCTCAAGTTGAAGTTCAGATCAGACGCTGGATCACCTTGGCGCAGCGGGGGCACAGGCCCTCCTCATTCACCGTGGGCAGCACCTTCCAGCACCGCTGGCACTTCCCACCAGCAGCCTCCCCAACGGTCACGGTCAGGGTTTCGCCAATGGTCACCGCTACCTGGGAGACAATGAGCAGGTCTGCCAGCGCCTCGTCTGCCAGCTCTGCCAGGAACGCCTGTTCCGCAGGCACCGTCAGGGTCACCTTGGCCTCCAGGCTCTTCCCGATCTTTTTCGCGCTGCGGGCGCTCTCCAGCTCCCCGTTGACTGCGTCACGGACCTGGATCAGCGTTTCCCACTGGTCCATCTGCTCCTGGGGCAGAGCGTAATCGACGAAAGGCTCATTCATGTCATTCAGGACCACGTTCCGGCCGTCTACCCCCTCAGGATGGGTCATAGACTGCCAAATCTCATCCCCAGTAAAGCACAGCACCGGCGCCATGATCTTGGTCATGGTATCCAGAATGAGATACAGGGCCGTCTGGGCCGAACGGCGGGGCAGGTCCTCTCTCCCCTCGCAGTACAGCCGATCCTTGATGATGTCCAGGTAGAAATTGGACATCTCCACCACACAGAACTCATTGACCGCATGGGTCACGACATTAAAGTCAAAATCATCATAGCCCTGGAAACACTTGGTGATGAGGGCATTGAGGCGGGTGATTGCCCACCGGTCCAGCTCCATCATGTCGGCAGGAGCCACAAGATGATTGGGGTCAAAGCCATCCAGATTGCCCAGACAGTACCGGGCCGTGTTGCGGAATTTTAGATAGTTCTGGCTCAGCTGCTTAAAAATCTTTTCCGAGCAGCGCATATCTGCATGGTAATCAGCAGATGCTGCCCAAAGCCGGATCAGGTCTGCACCATACTTATCCATGATGTCATAGGGGTCCACCCCGTTGCCCAGGGATTTGTGCATGGCTTTGCCTTCCCCATCCACCGTCCAGCCGTGGGTGATGCAGGTCTTAAACGGTGCCTGGGCAACGCCCGTAGAACCAACCGCCGTAAGCAGGGCCGCCTGGAACCAGCCTCTGTACTGATCCAGTCCCTCCATGTACACGTCAGCAGGCCAGAAGCCCTGATCCTTCTTCATCGACGCCAGATGGGTAGAGCCGGAGTCGAACCATCCGTCCAGAGTATCTTCCTCCTTGGTGAACCCACCTGCCTTGCCGCAATGGGGGCAGTGGAACCCGGCAGGAAGGATCTCCGCCGCTTCTTTGGCAAACCAGGCATTGGAGCCATTGCCGGCAAAGAGGTCGGAAATAAGCCCAATGGTCTCATCGGTGACGATGGGCTTGCCGCAATCCTCGCAGTAGAACACGGGGATCGGCAGACCCCAGCGGCGCTGACGAGAGATACACCAGTCCGTGCGCTCCCGCACCATGGCCTTCATCCGATCCAGACCCCAGCCAGGAACCCAACGGACTTCTTCACAGGCAGCACAGGCCTCATCCTTGAAGGTCTCCACCGAGCAGAACCACTGCGGCGTAGCCCGGAAAATGATCGGCTTCTTACACCGCCAGCAGTGAGGATAGGAGTGGACAATGTCCTCTGAGGCAAACAGCGCTCCACTCTCTTTCATATCTGCCAGAATAACCGGGTTGGATTCCTCCGTCTTCATCCCTGCATACTTTCCCGCATAGTCGGTGTGGCGGCCCTGGTCATCCACAGGAACCACCATATCCATGCCGTAACGCTTACAGGTCTCATAGTCATCGGCACCGAAACCGGGGGCCGTGTGGACACAGCCAGTACCAGAATCCATGGTAACATAGTCTGCCAACACCAGCCGGGATGTTTTGGGCAGGAAGGGATGATCGGCCAGCATGTTCTCAAAGAACGCACCGTCGTGGGTGGCTAGGATCTCATACTCCTCTACGCCCCCCACATCCATCACTTTCTTCACCAGCGCCTCGGCCAGAACATGAATCTCACCGCTGGGAACCTTTACCATCGCATAGGTTTCCTTGGGGTGCAGGGCAATGGCCAAGTTCCCCGGCAGGGTCCAGATGGTGGTGGTCCAGATGAGGAAGGAAATTTTGCTCTTGTCCATCCCTTCCAATTTCCCCTGGTCATCGTGCAGAGGGAATTTTACATACACCGTCGTGCAGGGATCGTCCTGATATTCAATCTCTGCCTCAGCCAGTGCAGTCTCGTCGTGGGGGCACCAGTAAACAGGCTTCAAACCCTTGTAGATATACCCCCGCTTGTACATCTCTCCAAACACCTTTACTTCCTCTGCCTCAAAGGAAGGATTCATGGTCAGATAGGGATGCTCCCAGTCACCCAAGGCACCCAGGCGTTGGAACCCTTCACTTTGCACGTCCACATAGTGCTGGGCAAACTCGTGGCAGGCAGAACGGAACTCTGTGACCGGCATGGTCTTTCGGTTGAGCTTGTTCTGCTTAATGATCGCGGACTCAATGGGCATACCATGGTTGTCCCAGCCAGGGATATAGGGGGTGCAGTAACCCCGCATGGCATGAGACCGAATGATAATATCCTTGATTGACTTGTTCAAGGCATGGCCCATGTGCAAAGCCCCATTGGAAAAGGGAGGGCCATCATGGAGAGAAAACCGGGGCTTTCCGGCGTTCTTCTTCATCAGCGCGCCGTAAACGTCCAGCTTCTTCCAGGCCCGCAGCATTTCGGGTTCCCGCTTAGGCAGGCCCGCCCGCATGGGGAAGTCGGTTTTCGGCAGATGGATGGTTGCGTTGTAATCCTGAGACATGGTTGACTGTTCACTCCTTATATGGTGCCCTTCTCCCACAGGGAAAGGGGCCTCTTTCTTATATTAGACAAACAACGGAACCTGCCCGGAGGTCCGGCCAGGTTCCGTTTTTCACTGGTGTTATTCGATCTCGTGGTCTTTGCCAAACTGGATCTGGTCAAAGGACCGGGTATCTCCCATGTCCCCGCCAGAGGCAGAAGACTCAGCAGGCTCAAAGATCTTGGCCATGGAGGCCTCAATATCCTGGGCCACTTCCTCCTGCTGCTCGGGGGGTACGGTGACAACCGGTTCTGTTACTGGCGTCTCTACTGCCTTGGCTGCGGAAGCAGCCTGCACAGAAGACGCTGTCAGGTTTGACAGGCTGCCAATATACTGGATCTGCTTGGTATACAGGTTCTTCAGCTGACCGATATAAGCGGCTGTGGCAGCCCGGGCTGCATCCAAACGGGCCTGCTCATCTTTCAGGTTCGCGCGCACCTGCTCCAGATGGGCCATCATTGCCTTTTCTTCCTGCTCCATCTGGACGCGCACTTCCCGGCTGCGTTCCTCCACTGCTGCTACGGTCTGGTCGATGGCGGCCTGCTTCTGGGCCTCCCCTTCCTTCACCATGGCGTCTGCCATCTTCTGGGCAGAGTGGAGGGTCATGCGCATGGCATCCTCCGTGGCCCGATACTCCTCTACCTTTTCCACTAGGAGCTTCATCTTATTCTTCAGCGAGGTGTTCTCCTGGTACAAGGTGCGGTAATCCTCGATCAGGCTGTCCAAAAACGTGTCCACCTGGAGCATATTATAGCCGCCAAAAGAGGATTTCGGAAATACGTGAGATTCCGCTTCCTGAGGTGTTAACATGATCGGTCACTCCTATCCCTTGTTTCTATCTGTGGGGACCTGCTCTTGCTCAAAAGTACAGGCCGTTGTTCTCCAGCTCATCGATCAGATCGCCCATGATATCCACATTATAGGGCGTAACGATATAGGTTTGCAGGGCTACCTTCTTGATCTTCCCCTCTTGAGCATAAGCAACCCCGGACAAAAAGTCCAGCAGCCGCCGGGCCACATCCTTCTGGGTCTTTTCCAGATTGAGAACCACCGTGCGCTTGTCCCGTAGGTGGTCGGCGATCTCGGAGGCATTTTCATACCGATCGGGCTTAACCAGGACGACCTGCAACTGGGTGGTTGCATGGATATTGACCACCTTGCCGCCAGAGTTCCGGCGCATGGGTTCCTGATACTCCCGCTCTCGGCGGCGGGTTGGTTCTTCCC
>JAHHRP010000063.1 GCA_020025735.1 Evtepia sp. | reverse complement strand
GGGTGATATTGTCCTACAAAAGACCGCAAGTACACTGAGTAATTTCTTCCGCAAGGATGACGTTGTTGGACGTCTCGGTGGAGATGAGTTCGTCATTTTCGCACAAAACATACGAGATGTCCAATCATTTGAACGACGCATCAAAGAGCTAAACCTTTTGCTTTGCAAGGTTTATCAAAAAGATGGAAAACGCGTTCCGGTCAGTGCTTCCATCGGTATTGTTATGACTGACACCAATCATTTAACCTTTCATGACCTCTACGAGAAAGCGGATTCGGCTTTATACAAGGTGAAACAGGCAGGACGAAACGCATATCAAATTTATGATGAAAAATAAAATACAGATGTCTTGATTCTCCAAAACATCACTCAAATAGGGACTATGCTTCTACTTGTGGTTTCCAAAGATAAGAAGCGATTATTTTACCAAACTATACACCAAAACACTTGGGAGGAGGTCCTACAAGTGCCTCGGAAACAGGTTAAGAAGATTTGGTATCCCTTAGACAACGCAGGTGTTCTCTACTCTGCGATTCAGCGAGAGCGTTATTCTGCTGTCTATCGATTCTCTGTCCTAATGACAAACCCCGTAGACCCTGATGCACTACAACGGGCAGTGGAAAAAACCATCCCTCGTTTTCCTGGCTTTGGAGTCCGCATTCGTCGCGGCGTTTTTTGGTGCTATTTTGAACCAAACCCAAATCCCGGCCCTTTTGTTAAGGAAGATATGGCAAATCCCTGTCAGCCTGTTCGTTTCCACGAAGACAATGACTGGCTTATCAGAATTTTCTACTATGAACGGCGGATCTCTTTGGAAGTTTTTCACGCAATTTCTGATGGCGCAGGAACATTGGTGTTTTTTCGCACCTTATTGGCTGTTTATCTGCGGGAGTTAGGGTACAATATTCCAAACGGGGATGGTGTCCTGGACATTTCAGCGCCACCAGAAAAAGAAGAATTGGAAGATGCCTATGCTCGATACGCTGGAAAACGGATCTTACGAGATCCACTGGAAAAAACCGCTTTCCCAAACACCAGTCAGCCAGAACCATTTTATACTCTGAATGTCATCATCGGTCTTGTTCCTGTTGACCTGCTCCGGGAGAAGGCCAAATGTTATGGTGCCACCATTACAGAGTATCTCACTGCAGTGCTTCTTCAATCCCTTTTAGAAAATCAGGCTTCCCATCATTTTCGACATCCGCAGCCAGTAGCACTTGCGATCCCCATCAATCTTCGTCCTTGGTTTCCCACAAAAACGCTGAGAAACTTCATCCTAACCATGCGTCTGTGTATTGATCCTTCATTAGGAGAATATACCCTGCCAGAAATTGTCCGGCAAGTACAAAGCTACATGCGTCTGCACACAAACCGGCAGGAAATGAGGGCACGATTCACTGGTAACGTCCGTTTTACTAAAAATCGCTTCCTCCAACTCATTCCACTACCTTTAAAAAATCCAGCGATGTTCCTTTCTTACAAGATGATTGGTGTCCGCCCTTACTCTGGTACCTATACAAACCCAGGCTCTTTTTCTGTTCCGCCAGAAATGGCCCCGCATATCCAGCGGGCGGAAGTCATGCTGGGTCAAGCAACCAGACCCTCTCCCCACTGTGCTTCGATTAGTTATGGCAATACCATGGCTATCACCTTTGCCGGAACAGGTGTTTCTAGTGAAACAGAGCGTAGATTTTTTACCTACCTGGTGAAAGAGGGTTTGCCTGTCAAGATAGAGTCAAACCGTCCCAACTGATCCATTTTGGAGGTGTCTCCATGTCATACTGCGTCAACTGCGGTGTAGAGCTGGATTCGACAGCATCCTTCTGTCCCCTCTGCCATACGCCGGTCTATAACCCCAACCAACCTGTGGATCAAAGTAAGCCAAAACCGTTCCCAACAGAACGAAAAGAGGTTCCTCCTGTTTCGAAACGCCAGCTGGCGATTCTTCTCTCCACAGTGCTCGCCTCAGTAGGAATATGCTGTGGTATCCTCAATATCTTTTTGCGTACAGAACGAACCTGGTCTTTATATGTCATCGGTGCAGTCATTATGCTTTGGGTTTGGTCTGTTGCTCCTTTGCTGCACCATAAAAAAGACACTCTGCGTCTGCAGCTGCTGGCAGACATCCTTGCCATCGCCATCTATGTTTCTTTGATCGCTGTGGATTTGGACGGGTGGGACTGGTACTGGCACCTTGCTCTACCAATCATCCTGCTCTTAGGTGCTGTCTTTCTCTTTTGGGGCCTGACGATTGGAGGGCATCAAAGAAGCACCTTGAGTTCTATTTCTATCATTCTTGACTCTATTGGCGTGTTCGCACTTGGGGTCGAGTGCTTCTTAGATCGGTTTTTTCATCAACGCTGGTCCCCAAGCTGGTCCCTTGTCGTGTGCACCGTCTGCCTCATTCTCACCATTCCTTTGGTGGTGGTAAGACGGGTCCCCTCTCTTCGCGAAGAAGTACGTCGACGATTTCATATGTGATTTCTTCTCAGCTGCGGTGGTCAATCAGGATCTGGAGATTTTCTTTGTCCATGGCAGAAAACGGAAGCTGGTCAACCTCAGAGGTTTTACCCTGGTACCAAGGTTGTCCATCAAAAAGAGACTGGAGTTCTTTTGTTTCAAAGAGATATCCATTTTTCGCATAGATTGTGTTGATTAGCAATTGGATATCATAATCCGATAAGTTGCTCACATAGGAAGCACTGATCGGACTGTCTACGATGTGACGGGTCCAGATCCATCCCAAATCAGAGGACATGTTCCCCCCGTTCTGGTCTCGGAATCGGATCAGGAGATTCAGATTGCTCCGGTCCAGAGAGGACATTGCCAATCGACTTGTGTCATTGGACACTGCCACATACCATGGCATCTGAGAAAAATAATTTTGAATTTCCTGTGAGCGAAAAACATAACCATTTTTCGCATAAATCTGGTTAATGAGAAACTGTATCTGCTCTTGATCCATCCTTTCAACCTCTCTCTCAGAAAAGTAGTACGTTGGATAGACCAAAGTCGCATTGGTTTGGGGAACGTAGGTAACATAACTATCTTCTCGGGAGGGTTGCGTATCCTGTTCCACGTTTTTCTTTCCAGTGACGATAATTCCCACATGGCAGGAGATTTGGCTATAAGCCTTGGAGGCCACTGTCACTGTGCAATGTCCTGGTTCCAGAGCAGAGACTACACCATTTTTATCGACTATAGCCACAGATTGGTCACTCGTGGCCCATACCAATTCCTGTTCATCAGCGTTGTTCGGGGTAATCACCACCTGAATAACTTCTGTGTCTCCTTTTTGTAGACGGATCTGTTCAGGATACGCTGCAATGGACTCCAGCGGCACACTCTTCTTCACACCAGCAGTGCTGCATCCAGCCAGAAACAGCACCAGGGCCAGCCATAAAAAAATTGTTTTTTTCATCGGTTCTCCTCCCTTTTCATTTATCACAAGATGAAATATCCTCAATCACTCCGACAGCAAGAAAGTCTGACCAGGGTAGTATATTTCTACAATGCGTTCCCGATAGGAGGAACTGACCGGAAGCGCTTTCAGACGCTTAGTAATTTGAAAATCCTCCCAGCTATGCATAGGGAATACCACCTTTGCGTCCAATGTTCGCATCCACCAGTCAAAGCCCCACCAAAATGCATCTTCTTGCCGAGGATCCAGCACCAAAAATGCGACATCCACTACTTGTCCCTGTAATTTGTCACACTCCTTTTTGAAGTCCCGTTCCATCTCTTTGTTCCATCTCTCTGGCTCCCCTTCCCAGTGCCACCACTGAAGATCCCCGGCATGAAAGAAGGTCTTTTCCTCTACCTGCACCAGAAAAGCTACACCAGCATCTGTTGATCGAAAGGTCGTAATCTGGAGGGCATTGAGCTGCATCTTTTGGTTGGCAGACAGACGAAAGACATGCTCTTCACAAATCCCCAATGCTTTCTTCCGACGTGCTGATAGACGCACACAGTTTGACAACACATACCAGACATTTTCCATTCCCAACAGTGAGAAAATTTCAGGAGAATAATGGTCCTCGTGGTGATGGCTAACGAAGACATACATGGGCTTTGTCCGATCGTAGTTCGGCACGGTTCCCCCATACCAGTCAAAGAGAAGCGTGCAGCGTTCCAGCTCCACCAGAAAGGCACTGTGATATAAAAAGGTAATCTTCAATGTTGAGGCCTCCTTTGTCGCTAAACTTCTGTCAGTGTACGGGATATCGACTAAAATGTCAACGCCCAACCAAGCACCTCCTTTCCTTCTGCTGCATAGCTTGAAAGGAAAGGAGGTCGTTTTATGCCCAATCCCAGTTATGGAACACTTCTGACGCGAGTCTATACCAGCCGCGGCCAACTTCCCATAGAAAATGCAGCTGTCTCTATTATTCAGCACGGTAAAGACGGCGCAGGACACCTCATCAATGTCCAGACCAGTGATGAAAGTGGGAATACACAGCCTACAACCCTGGAGACACCAGCGCTCCAGAACAGCCTCTCTTCCGGCCAAGACTCCCCCTTCTCCCTATGCGATGTTTGGGCCGAGCATCCAGGATATCAGCTTCTGCTGGTGCAAAATATCCAAATCTTTCCTGGCATCACTAGCATCCAGGATCTTCCCATGATTCCTTTGGCAGAAACACTTGGAAATCCGGCAGACCGGGTGGATATTACCCCACAGAATCTGTGATAGGAGGAAGAATATGGCCATTACTATCACCCCGTACATCCCCACAAATATTATTGTCCATCTCGGGCCTCCAGACAGCCAGGCGGAAAATGTCACGGTCTCGTTCCGGGATTACATCAAAAATGTGGCTTCCAGCGAGATCTATCCCTCTTGGCACATTTCTGCCCTTCGTGCAAACATCCTAGCTCAGATCTCTTTCGCTCTAAACCGCGTATATACAGAGTTTTACCCTAGTCAGGGATATTCCTTCAACATCACTTCCTCCACTGCCTATGATCAGAAATTCATCAACGGCAGAAATATTTTTGAGAACATTAGTACCCTGGTGGACGATCTCTTTACTACCTATCTGCGCCGCCCTGGCTTTGTTGAGCCGTTGGCTGCCAGTTTTTGCAATGGAACCACAAGCAAATGTGATGGGTTATCTCAGTGGGGAAGCGAAGATATGGCTCAGCAGGGATATAATTCTGTAGAGATCCTCCGCCATTATTATGGAAAAAATCTTGAACTAGTAGCAAATGCCCCCATTCAAAACATCCAATACTCCTACCCTGGCACTCCTTTACAATTGGGAGATGTAGGACATGAGGTACAGGTAGCACAGGTTATGATCAACCGTATTGCTGTTTCCTACCCTGCAATTCCTCGCATTTGGACAGTGGATGGGATCTTTGGTCCAAAGACAGAGAACTCTGTACGAGAATTGCAAAACGTCTTCAACCTTTCTGTGGATGGTATCATTGGAAAATCCACCTGGTATATGATGGTCTATCTATACTCCGGCGTCCTGCGTCTATCTGAGTTGGTCAGTCAGGGCCAAACATTCTTCCATTTGGAATTTTCTTACCATAATACCCTCCGGCTCGGCCAGACGGGTGATAGCATCTCTCTACTGCAATATCTTCTTGCCATTCTATCTCAGTTTTATTTGTCGATCCCCTACCTTGCAGTAGATGGAATCTTTGGTGAAAACACGCAGACATCTGTACGGGCATTACAAAGAGATGCTGGATTACCTGAAACGGGCATCGTGGATGAAACGACATGGAACGTAATCGCAGACCGTTTCCTTGGCATTGATCAAACGGTACTAAATAATCCCCAATTTTTCCCCTATCAAAATCAATCCTCTGGAACAGTGACCGCTAAGGAGCTGTATGATTATTTCTCTACAAATCCTGTTCAATTTCCAGATCTTCCTTTGGAACTGGGCGACAGAGATCAGGAAAGGAGTTCGTCATGAATCCTTCTTTTTTTGTTTCTAATGGACCGATACAATCTTTACAAGAGATGCTCCGTACCATCTCTTTTGTGGATCGGTCGATCCCTTTTTTTCGTTCCACCGGACAATTTGACGAGGCGACTCTGGAAGCAGTCATGACCTTCCAAAAAGGCCACGATCTTCCTGTCACGGGTGTTGTGGATCGAGACACGTGGGCAATCATCGTAAAAGTCTTTCTTCGCGCCTGGGGAAAACTTTATTCACCAACTGCCCAATCTCTTTTCACCTCAGAGATGCCTGATGTCCATCCGGGCCAAACCTCTCATCTGATCCCTTTGGTTCAGGATATTTTCTGTTCTCTGGCCCCAGTCTTGAATGACTTGACAGTTGCCCCTTCCTCTGGGATATTAGACAAAGAGACCGAAGCAAACCTGCGCTTGGTCCAGAACCGGGCAAACCTGCCTGACACAGGTATCTTAAACAAAGAAACCTGGAACATATTAGTTCGATTGTTTCACACTTTTTCCTCCCCTTCTGCTCCTACTGTCATACAAGCTGACGACGGAAAATAATCTACTTTTAGAACAGAAAAAACGCCTGGAGAAATTTCCAGGCGTTTCTTTTGTTTAACATACGACAATCAATAGACCACTACGGTTGTCCCATTTGGAATGTTATTATACATCCACCAGATATCATCGTTGTACATCCGCAAGCAGCCGTGACTAATAGGGAAGCCGATGCGGGCATCATAATACCGATTAGAATTCATAGGCCAGTATTGCAAACGTGAGTGGAATGCATAGCCTGAGGAGCCATAGAAACGAACAACTGGCCCACAGTAATAGGAGCCATAGTTCCAGGCTGACTGTTTATAGGAGGTAGTGAACACACCTCGAATGGTTGGTGTAGCATTGGTGCCTGAGCCACACAGACATGTCCTGATGAGTTTCCACTTTCCTTGAGATCCTTCAAAAATATTGACCCGCTGATAGGTTAGATTTACCCAGACAAGATACTTCGTATTGCTCTTATATCCCTTGAGATTGACCCAAGCTGTCTTAATCTCTGGCTTGTAGTCGTTCTTCAACGCCCAGGCCAATGTATAATTGCCAGCATAACGGCTGGTGACAGTACGCAGCACATCCTCTGCATTCAATCCATGATAGTGGAGATAGTCATAGTTTTCCAATTTGATGGATTTCTTCGTGGTTATCTTTTGTGCGCGGCCGTCCTGGGTGGTATAAGTAAGGACAAATTGGATTTCAGAAGTCAACTTCATGTTCTCTGTGTACTTATACTTATGAGATAGCTTAGGGATGTCTTTTCCCAACAAAATGGTTTGGGTGGACACCAGCTTCCCATCCACATACCAGCTTCCAGTACAGATCTTCCCCGCCTCAGGATAACGAAGGTTGGCAGTAACCTCCAGCGTCTTTCCGGCAGGAAGAGATGCTGGGACTGCAAGGTTGGCAGTTGCCCCAGCAATGCCATTGTCCGGGAAATTCTCCAGCGCCAGCTGGGCCTGACCAGAAACCTCTTGTTCACGACCATCTTGTGTGGTATAGGTCAGACGATAGGTCACTGTACTGGTCTCAGGCATTCCATAATAATACTCATACCGATGGGTCAGTGTCGCGGGTTCACCGCCTAGTGTCATAGGGCCAGAGGCCACTTCTTTGCCATCTACCAGCCAATGTCCTACACAAACCTGTCCCTCTTCTGGCGTTGCCACTGTGGCCGTGGCGATGAGCGTTTCACCCGCAGCCAGCTTCTCAGGTACCGTCACCTGGATCTCTGCATCTGCCAAACCGAGGTCTGGGAATGTCTCCAGCGCAACAGATGCAGAGGCATCTTTTGTAAAGGTATCACCATCATTATTCTCATATTGAAGAACAAACTTGACCGTAGCATCCAGATCTAGATCATGGGTATAGTTTGGGACAAAGTCAGAGATCGGATTCTCTTTCCCCAAGATCAGAGGAGACTGCTGCATGAGTTCATCATTAAGATACCACAGCGCAGTACAGCGCTTTCCGATATCCTGTTCAGGTACTGTGAGTTTGGCAGAAGCACGCAGATGTTCCCCTGCGGGGAGTTTTCCAGGAACAAACAACGCAATCTCTACCTCTTTGATGTCATAGTTGGTCCAATTCTCCAGATGATTTTTAGCCACAGTAAGCGTATAGTAACGGGTATGCAGCCGCACCTGGTCCACCCGACCGTCTCCATTCACGGTATTGTCTCGTCCAGCCAGAAGTAAATCTTCCGCCGTGCCATCCAGCGTTAAGGTATTCTCTGTGCCAAGAACCGTGATTTGGTCCACAGTACAGTTTTTGCTCAATGTAATGGTATTGCCACTTCCAGAAATCACCAATCTCTCCAAGGGACTGTCCACAGTGATGCTCTGGTTTCTGTCAGTAACCTCCATACAGCGTATATTTCCAGCAGCAGAGACTGGCCCACTTCCCTCTCCAATCACCAGTGTATCCAACTGGTACGTTTCAGGCAGGTCCAATTCTACGTCTCCGGTCTTTGGTGCCAGCACCAGACGACCGATCTTCCCGGTTCCTGCCAAATAGAAAGAGTCCAAGTGATCTGAGCGGATTGTGATACTTTTTGCTTGCACATCAGTAAGATGGATCTTAGAAACGCTGTGGTCAAACCACAGGTTTTCCGCACGCAAACCTGTAAGAACTGCGTCTCCAGAAAGAACCGCCCCTACTCCTTTGTGACCAGGATAGTTTCCAGATGCCGTATACTTGTCTGCCACCCGATAAAGAATCACAGCAAACTCTGCTCGAGTGAGCGGTCGATCCAGCTGCAACTTTCCATCGTTGCCAGAGACAACCCCCTCTGACACCAGCGCTGCAATGACACGAGCCGGTTCTCCCGTGAGGTCTTTTGCATCTTGAAATTGATCCAGCACAGACAGATCCGGCTGGGCAGGCACGAGCTGAAATGCCTTGGCAAACATCTGGAATGCGTCTCTACGGGAGATAGGTTCCTCCAGTTTTTCTGCTGCACGCTCATCCAACAGTCCTGCATACACTGCCTTGGCCACATCTTGGGCGTACCAAGCTCCAGCAGGGATTGTAAAAGCGCTGGTATCCCCTAACCCCGTGACGTGGAGGACTCGGCAGAGTATCGCGGCTGCCTGTATCGTGGTCAAGCTCTTATTGGGTGCCATCGTGGTATTGTTATAACCATTCAAGATGCCATCCTCATAAGCCTGGTGCAAGGTTTCTTCTGCCCAATGACCCTTGACATCAGAAAAATCGTCAAAGGCTGCACTGGCAGGGAGCACCAAGCTCAGGAGAATTGCCACACCCAGAAACAGAGGGATGGCCTTGCTGCGCAGATTTTTCATCGTTTCTCCTCCCTTATACGGGTTTTTTGTCCCTGCTGCCCACAGTCAGCAGGACATACTTTTTACTGCATCAGTGTAACGGATTTTCCAATAAATTGCAACGGAACCAGAAGGTTTTTCTTCCTACTCTTTCTCCAGAATCTTCCCTATTTCTTTCTCTGGCAACATAGAGAAACAAGAACACTCACCAATCGCCTGGAGAATTCAACCGCTGGCGGCGTACATCCCAATCAGGCAGGAAGGAGGAAAGGCAGTCATAGAAAGCTTTTGCGTGGTTGGGGTGTAAAAAGTGGACCAGCTCATGGCAGACCACATACTCTACGCAAGACAGCGGCGCAGCCACTAACTGTCTTGCAAAAGTGATCCGCCCCGCTGACGGCTTACAGCTGCCCCAGCGAGAGATCATAGAACGAACATGGATCTCAGGCACAGGAACTCCCAAGTGTGCCATCTTCGGCTGCCATTTCTGACAGAGACTGCGGGTGACACAAAGACATGTTTCCTTTAAAAACATCTCCATCGTTTTGATCCTCAGGGAAGGGGTTTCTGGATCTGTCACTGTGAGCAGGAGTTTCTCTTTCTTAGGACGAACTTCATTTCTTGTTCCCTTTGCCAGAGACACCTGACAGGCGCGTCCAAGCAGAAAAACAACGCTTCCTGCTGCATAATCTTGCTGTGCCGCAGGGAGCGGCTGTGCAGCAAAGCGATCCAACGCATTGAGTAAAAAAGACGCTTTCTGCTGTAAAATTTTCTCAATTTCCTCTTTTGGCACCCGTGCATCTGCTGAGACACCCACGGACCCATTGGCCCGTACCCGGATGTTAATATTTTTTACAGGCTTTCGGGTAAGTTCATACGATACCAGACGTCCCTGAAGCCAGATCGTCTCTTTCACCCTTGATTACGCCGCTCTTCCAGCAAAAGGAATGCCTTGATAAGGGTTGTCTCTCCTCTCTTGATGAGAACGGACAGTTCCAGCCCCTCTTCCTGGCAATAAACCTGTACTTCCTCCCCTTCCATTCCTTCGTTAACATAATGGATATCAAACTCTAAGATCCTATATCTATCCCAGAAAGAAGAAGGGCGAACATCCATAAGCAACCGGATATAGTTAACATTGTTTACATGACCATTCATATCAGTATC
>JAHHRP010000062.1 GCA_020025735.1 Evtepia sp. | reverse complement strand
GGGTGTGAAGATGGGGGAGGAGTTTCAGGACCTGGCCATCATGTGCGGCATGAGTGCCGGGTTTTCGGCGGTCTTTGGCAGCCAGATCACCGCAGCGCTTTTTGCCTTGGAGATCTCCTGTGTGGGGATTCTTCCCTTGGGGGGACTCTTTCCCTGTGTGGTCGCTTCGATTGCTGCTGGCTCTGTTGCCCGGGTCATGAAAGTCCACGCTGTGAGTTTCTATCTCACGGCATCTACACCGAATCCAATTTTTTATGCCCGTGTGCTGGTGCTGGCTGTGGCTTGTGGGCTGCTGAGTATTCTGGTCTGTTACACCTTCGAGGGGGTCCGTATGGGCCTGGAACGCCTCTTCCCGAACCCATATCTCCGGGTGGTCGTGGGCAGCGGGAGTGTGATTCTGCTCACCTTGCTGCTGGGGACAAAGGAGTATCTGGGGACCGGTGATGGCATGATTTATGGGGCCATCCATGAGGGGCAGGCGCATCCGCTAGATTTCCTCTTAAAACTCCTCTTTACCGCACTGACTTTGGGTGCGGGGTTGAAAGGAGGGGAGATTGTCCCTTCCTTTGCCATCGGTGCCACGTTTGGTTGTGTGGTAGGGCCATGGCTGGGGCTGCCCGCACCCTATGCTGCGGCGGTAGGGATGATCGCACTGTTCTGTGGGGTGACAAACTGCCCTCTATCGGCGCTGATCCTGGGGTTTGAGGTCTTTTCCTTCTGCAATCCCGGTGGATTTCTCATGGCAGTAGCGGCCAGTTTTTTGGTCTCTGGCTATGGCGGCCTGTACGCCAAGCAGAAATTTGCCTTTTCAAAACGCCCTGATTCCGATGGCTTAGCCAGGGAGGATCGCCAGGAGGGAGAGGATGCCTCTTTCCGGCGAGGGACTTGACAGAGTTGCTACTTTGTATTACAATGTAGCGGTACTATGTGATGCAAAGTAGTTGGGAGGTGTTGCGATGATCCCATCTCAGATGCTCAAAGGCATCCTTCAGGGTAGTGTCTTGTCCCTGCTGGGAGAGAAGGAAACCTATGGCTACGAAATCGTCCAGGCCTTAACCGCCTGTGGCTTTGGCCACATTTCCGAGGGGACGGTCTACCCCCTCTTGCTCCGGCTGGAGAAGAGCGGCCTGGTGGCAGCGCGGTTCCGGGAGTCGGAGCTGGGACCTCGGCGGAAATACTATACCCTCACAGAACAGGGACGGGAGGCTCTCATCGCCTTCCGTGCCAGTTTTCAAGAAATGACTGCTGCCGTGATGCAGCTGCCCGGATTTCGGGAAGAGGAGGAAGGCGAATGAACCCACAAGCAAAAGCACTGCGCCGGGAAAACAACAACCGAGAACAGGAACTATCCCCTGCTGCCCGCCAGGGAATGACCGATGTGGTTGTTTATCTTCGGAGTCAAGACCTGAGCCAGTTGGCCCAGGAAGAAATCCGCCAGGACATTCAGGAGATGATTCTGGAAGGGGAGAAGCGGGGAGAGACCATGGAGCAGGTGATCGGTGAGGATTACCGAGCCTTTTGCGATGAGATCGTTGCAGCCGTTCCCCGTCGGCCTCGGTTGGTGCGGTTCCTTGGGATCTTCGGGGATCTGCTGCCGGCCCTGTCGGTACTGATGGGAATTTGGGTGGTTAATAAGGTGGTTCATACCCTCTTGGCGGGGAATTCTCCCCTGCATTTGACCCTCACTGTGGGGGAGATGATCTCCATGGTGGTGATCTTGGCGGCGGGGATTGGGGCAGTGGAGTGGATCTGCCGCACAGCACTGGACAAACCCCGGCAAGAGAAGAAAGGAACGCTTTTTCTCCGGGCCTGGTTGGTGCTGGCCTGTGTGGCAGCGGGGATTTTGCTGCCCACCGTGTTTTGGAAAAAGATACTTTGCACCTTGTGGCTCCCAGTGGCATTGGTGGTGGCGTGTCTGCCAGTGCTGCTCTCATTGCTGCTGAGTCGGCGCAGGGATTTGTGAGCATAAGAAAACAGGAGCGCGATGGAAGAAGTTCTTCTCTCGCGCTCCTGTTTTTGTCAAAGTATTATGGGGTTTGTTGGGCGAAGTAATCCCTGGTCTGCTGGGCATTATGCATGACCTCGGCAGTAAGGGCCTCGAAGGAGGGAAACTTGCGTTCCTCTCGAAGATATTTGTAAAACTCCATCTGAATCTTCTGACCATACAGGTCACCATGGAAGTCCAGAATAAACCCCTCAATGGTTAGTTGGTTGCCATCATCCATTGTGGGACGGGTCCCCACATTGGTCACAGCCAAGTGGACCGTACCATTTTCCAAAATAACCTTGGTGGCATAGACGCCTTTGGCTGGGGAGAGGACATTCTCTTTTAAGCGCAGGTTTACCGTGGGAAAGCCCAGGGTGGTTCCCAGCTTCTTGCCGTGTGAGACCCGGTCACTGAGGGTGTGAGGATGGCCCAAAAATGCATTGGCCCGTTCGATCTCTCCCTGGGCCACCAGGGTGCGGATATAAGTGGAGGAAACCGTGATGCCCTCCTGTTCCACCTTAGGGATAATATCACAGCCAATTCCCAGCTCCCGACAGGTTTCCAGCAGACGCTGGGGATTTCCTTCTCCCTTGTAGCCAAAGTGATAGTCGTGCCCGGCAATCAGATGGACAGCACCAAAGTCTCGGATTAAGGTTTCCTCTAAAAATTCCCGCCAGGGCTGTCGCATCCGCTGGGGCGTAAAGGGTTCCACAATCACATCCTGGATGCCGTAGTATTTCCGCATCAGGTCTGCCCGGTCCTCTGGGGAGGTCAGCAGCGGGGTGGGCCGACCTAGGATCACGGTCTGGGGATGAGGATCAAAGGTAAAGGCAGCGGGAATGGCTCCCAGTTCTCTGGCCATTTGGGCAGTGCGGCGCATAAGGGCAGCGTGGCCGTTGTGTACGCCATCGAAAAAGCCCAGGGCAATGACACGTTTTTTCTGTTCCAACTTCTTACACCTCGAAAAAACTTTTGATAGTGGTCATACGGCCCTGCTCCTGTCTGGCCAGGGCGAGAAATTCCTTTTGACGGTTGTATACCCGGTATGTCCCATCAGGAATATCCAGGGTTACAGTGTTTCCGTTGCGCAGCTTTTTTTCTGCGCTGGCAGTTTTGAGCAGGAGAATGGGATAACCAGCAAAATAGGCATCCACCGGCAGCAGCAGGGCAGTGGGGTCCGGCGCTGCCTGGACCTGTTCCAGGGTGATGGCTTCCTCACAAGAGAAACCCGCTGCTTTGGTCCGACGCAGGGAGAACATGGTCCCGCCGCAGCCCAGCACCTGGCCGATGTCGTGGCAGAGGGTACGCACATACGTTCCCTTGGAGCAGGCCACCCGCAGAAGATAGTCGGTGGGGGAGTGCTGGTCCACGATTTCCAGGGCGTGGATGGTGATGGGCCGTGGGTCCCGTTCGACCTCTTGCCCTCGCCGGGCCAGTTCATAGAGCTTCTGTCCCTGCCGCTTGATGGCCGAGTACATGGGAGGGATTTGGAGGATGTCCCCTCGAAACTGGGGCAGGACGGCCTCTAGTGCATCCCGGTCCACCTGGACAGGATGGGTCTCCAGGATCGTACCTGTGGTGTCCTGGGTGTCAGTGACCGTTCCCAAACGCAGTCCAGCCAGATATTCTTTTTCCCCCTCAGCGGCAAATTCTACCGCTCTGGTGGCCCGTCCTATAAAGACAGGCAGGACCCCCGTTGCCATAGGGTCCAGAGTCCCCGCGTGGCCGATGCGGCGGACGTGAAAACATCCCCGGAGCTTGGCCACGACGTCGTGACTGGTCCAGCCAGCTGGCTTATCAACAATCAGGATGCCGTTAGCCATGACACTGCACCTGTTCAATGGCGGCCAGCATCTGTGCCTTGGCCTCTTTGGGAGAGACAAACAAAGTGCAGCCTGCGGCGGCTGCGTGGCCGCCGCCGCCATGGATGGCACACACAGCGGAGGCGTTGAGATGTTTGCCATCGGTACGCAGAGAGATCTTGCACTCCTGGGGGGCGAGCTGACGAATGGTAACGGCGTTGTCCACCCCTTCCAGCAAGCCGATGAAAGAGGAGATGTCCTCCAAGTCTTCCTCGCTGGCACCAAGGGAAGCAATGAGGTCCAACGTCACATAGGCAAAGACCAAGGTGCCATTCTGGGCAAGTTCCATTTCCTGGACCAGACGACTTTCCAGCTGCATCCGCTTGAGAGATTTGGTGCGGAAGTGTCGCTTGTTTACCCACTGGGCATCAAACCCCGTGTCCATGAGGGCAGCGGCGATGCGGTGGGTGGCTGGGGTGGTGTTGGAGTAGACAAAACATCCTGTGTCTGTGGCAATGGCCATATACAGAAGCTGCGCGATCTTTGGGGTGAGTGTGACCGCCATGGCCTGAAAAATCTGGTATAGGAGTTCTCCACAGGCAGCACAGGAAGCGTCCAGGCAAGTCTCTTCTGCAAAGTATTCCTGGGAACCGTGGTGGTCAATGGTAAGAGAAATGGTGCTGCAATGGGGCTTGGCGCTGGCGGGGAGCAGCCCTTGGGCAGCCGCATCCACCGCCACCACCTCTTGGGGGACAAAGTTTGCTGGCGCCAACACCCCGTCAAAATAAGGGGTGAAGAGACCATGGGCATCTTCGTTGGGCAGAACCCAGGCGGTCTTGCCTTTCTGACGCAGGGCGTGGCACAGGGCGGCAGCACAGCCGATGGTGTCCCCGTCTGGACGGCGGTGGGTCAGGATGAGCACCTGATCCATGGCCAGCAGACGCTGGGCGGCCTGTTGCACGGTCATGGCTGGTCCTCCGTTTCCTTTTTTTCAATGTCGTTGAGCAGCTTCAAAATATGACTACCCTGATCAATGGAGTCGTCTTCCTGGAAGATCAGCTCCGGGGTGTAGCGCAGGGAGAGGGCGTGGCTCAGTTCCCGCCGCAGATACCCCCCAGCAGACTTGAGTCCCCGGATGACTTCCTTGCTGTCCTCTCGGTCCAGAAGACTGACATACACTTTGGCGTAGTGCAGATCCGGGGTTGTCTCCACATGGGTGATGGACACAAGACCATGTACCCGTGGATCTTTCACGGTCCGCAGCAGCCCAGCCAGCTCCCGCTGAATTTCTTCGTTGATCCGTCCGATTCGATTGGAAGCCATAAGCCCCTCCTTTCTATCTGTCCATAGTCACATTGGGTTACGCATCACAAAATGAGAAAAGGCAGAGGAATCCGAAAAGGATTCCTCCCACGGCAGGACCGTGCCCGACTTTATCGGGCACGGTTCCCGCCATGCGCTTAGAGATGCAAATTATACTTCGATTTGTTCCATAATGAAGGCTTCGATGACGTCGCCTACCTTGATATCGCTGTACTTCTCAATGCCGATACCACACTCATAGCCCTGAGCCACTTCCTTCACCGCATCCTTGAATCGCTGCAAGGAGGCGATGGTGCCTTCGTGGATGACAATGCCATCCCGCACCAGTCGGACCTGGGCGTTGCGCTGCACCTTGCCGTTTGTGACATAGCAGCCAGCAATGATACCAGCGCCAGTGATCTTGTAGACCTCCCGGACTTCCACGGCGCCCAAGGCCACTTCCTTGTATTTGGGTGCCAGCATACCCTTCATGGCCGCTTCCATCTCGTTGATGCAGTCATAGATCACCCGGTACATCCGCATATCGACCTTCATCCGTGCCGCAGATTCCTTGGCGTTGGCATCCGGCCGGACGTTGAAGCCCACAATAATGGCGTTGGAGGTGGAAGCCAGCATGACATCGGATTCGTTGATGGCACCCACGGCACAGTGAATGACACGTACGCGGACTTCTTCATTGGTCAGCTTCTCCAAAGAAGCCTTTACAGCCTCAGCAGAACCCTGCACATCGGCCTTGACAATGATATTCAGGTCTTTCAGCTCACCCAGCTGAATCTGGGAGAACAGATCGTCCAAAGTGACCTTCTGGCTGGTGGCATTGGCGGCCATCTTGTTCTCATGCTTGCGCTGGGCCACCAATTCTCGAGCCATACGCTCGTCAGCGACGGCGTGGAAGTCGTCGCCTGCCCCAGGGACTTCTCCCATACCGGTGATCTCCACAGGAACGGAAGGACCAGCGGTTAGGATCTTGCGTCCTTTGGCGTCGGTCATGGCGCGCACCCGGCCCACCGCAGTACCGGCAATGATCACATCGCCCTGATGGAGCGTACCCTTTTGCACCAGCAGCGTGGCAATGGGACCGCGGCCTTTGTCCAGCCGGGCCTCGATGACCGCACCGTGAGCAGAACGATTGGGGTTGGCTTTCAGTTCCCGCATCTCTGCGGTCAGAACCACCATCTCCAACAGGTTGTCGATGCCCTTGCCAGTCTTGGCAGAGATGGGGCAGCAGATGGTCTCACCACCCCATTCCTCGCTGACCAGACCATATTCCGTGAGCTGTTGTTTGACCCGATCGGGATTTGCTTCGGGCTTATCCATCTTGTTGATGGCAACGATGATGGGGATGTCAGCCGCCTTGGCGTGGTTGATGGATTCCACCGTCTGGGGCATGATGCCGTCGTCGGCAGCCACCACCAGGATGGCAATGTCGGTAATCATGGCACCTCTGGCGCGCATGGCAGTGAACGCCTCATGGCCAGGGGTATCCAGGAAGGTAATGGGGGAGCCGTTGACATCCACCTGATAAGCACCGATGTGCTGGGTGATACCACCGGCCTCGCCCTCGGCAACCTGAGAGCTGCGGATGTAGTCCAGCAGAGAGGTTTTGCCGTGGTCAACGTGGCCCATAACCACCACCACAGGGGCGCGAGGAGCCAGATCCTCTTCTTTGTCCTCGGCGGTGTCGATGAGCTTCTCCTCAATGGTGACGATGACTTCCTTCTCTACCTTACAGCCAAGCTCCATGGCGACCAGGGCAGCGGTATCGTAGTCGATGATCTCGGACAGAGAGGCCATGACCCCCAGCTTCATGAGCTGCTTGACCACATCGGCGCCTGTCTTTTTCATCCGGGAGGCCAGTTCACCGACCCCGATTTCATCCGGGATCTTCACCGTCAGGGGGATCTTTTTGGCGATCTCCAACTGGAGCCGACGCATCTTCTCCTGCTCTTCCTGGCGGCGCTTGTTGCCAAAGTTTGCGCCCTTGCGGTGATTGTTCCGGCTCTGGATCTTCTGTTTGCCGCTTTGCATCTTGTTGGCGTGTTCTGGAGCAAGGTTCTCCAGATGCTCGTCATAGCGGGCTAGGTTTACGTTGCCCGCCTTGCGGGTGTCCACCAGCTTCTTTTCCGGCACGCGGGTGGTGGGCCGGGCAGTCGCAGCTTGCTGGGGCTGCTTGGTCTGCTGCGGTTTCTCCTCCGTGCGGGGAGGACGGTCCCCTGTGCGGCCACCAGACTTGTTTCCCTCAGGACTCCGTTTCTGCTGGGGCTGCTTGCGGCTGCTGTCTCGGTTTTCCCGATTCTCCCGGGGCCGATCGTTTTTCGGTGCCTGCCCGCTTTTGGGCGCGTTGGCAAAAACAGCCTGTAAATCAGACACCTGATTGTGCTGGGTCAGGTATTCAAAAATAATGGAAAGTTCCTTGTCTTCCAGGACTTGCATATGATTTTTCGGAGTCGCTGCGTAGGTGGTGAGGATCTGGGTGATGTCCTTGGTCTGCTTGCCAAAATCCTTGGCCACCTCGTGAACACGATATTTTTCAAAACTCAAATAAAGCCACCTCCATCACGGCCTGCCTGGGCAGACCGACTTGTTTGCTCTTTTCTCTCCGCGGCCAGGAACACCGGCGCGGCTGCTTACGATGATACCACAGGGTATCCGTCAGGACACCCCGCTGCCAGAGGAGGAAGGGTTCCGTTTCCTGCTCCGGCGGGCTCCCTTATTTTTGTGCGGGGAACGCTTTTCTTCCCGTCGTTTTTTCACCCTGGCGGCCTTGGCAGACAAGGCCTCCCAGGCTGGACCGTAAGTCTCTGGATCTGTTTTTGCCAGCTGCTGGGCAACCGAGGCGGCAAATCCTACATCGGTGACTGCCAGCATGGCACAAGTGCTTCGGCCAAGGCTAGTCCCTAGTTCCTCCTTGTTTAGGGGAAGGGTTAAACAGATGGTTTTTCCGGCTTGGCTGAAATGAAGGGCCCGGCGGATGGTGTTGTCCGCCGCGTCGCTGGCCAGCAGCAGCAGGTACCCCTTGTGGCACCGGCAGGCGGCCCCGACGGGCTCTTCTCCCACGGCAAGCCGTCCCGCTCTGAGCGCAAGGCCCAGAAGGGATGGAATGTTATCCATCAGGATCACCCCCCTCCATTTCTGTGGTCAGGGCGTCGTAGACTGTGTCGGGAATGGGCAGGGAAAAGGCCCGTTCCAGGGCTTTGGATTTCCGGGCCCGTTTCAGACAGGCCGGGTCGGGGCAAAGGTAGGCCCCGCGCCCAGGCTTTTTCCCGTGGAAGTCCAGGGAAATCTCTCCTTGGGGAGAGCGGACCACGCGGATCAGCTCCCGCTTTGGCTTCATTTCCCGGCAGCCAAGGCATTGGCGCAGGGGGATTTTCTTCGGCACGGTGCCACCTCCTTTGGGACGCTTGGTGTAGTCAGAGTTCGCTGTCTGGCGCAGGGATTGAATTGGTTGGGATGTCTGGGGTATGAGTGGTGTCCTGTGGAGAAATGTCCGCATCAGCGGCTTCCGGCTCAGCTTCTGGCACCTGCCCATCGTCTGCCTCACAGGTTTGCCCATCGTCCATAGGTACGTCCTCTGCTGCATCATCCAGAGCGGACGCTGCGGCGGCATCCTCTTCCTCCCACTCATGGGCAGCAGACTCAGCTTTGATGTCGATTTTATACCCAGTGAGTTTGGCAGCCAGCCGGGCGTTTTGTCCCTCCTTGCCAATCGCCAGGGAGAGTTGGTCATCAGGGACCACCACACGACAGCTTTTGGACCCCTCTAAGGGGACAACAGAGAGGACATCGGCAGGGGAGAGGGCGGCGGCCACATAGGCGGCCGGGTCATCACTATATTTAATAATATCAATCTTTTCGCTGCCCAACTCGGCCACCACATTGTTCACGCGGCCCCCCTTGGGACCGACACAGGCGCCAATGGGGTCCACATTCTCGTCGGCAGAAAAGACGGCCAGTTTGGAGCGGCTGCCAGCCTCACGGGCAATGGAGCGGATCTCCACCGTGCCATCATAGATTTCAGGGACTTCCAGCTCAAACAGCCGCTTGACCAGACCGGGATGGGTCCGGGAGATGACAACCTGGGGGCCTCGTGTGGACCGACGAACTTCTACCACATAGACTTTCAGCCGATCACCGTCTCGAATGACCTCCCCGCGGACCTGTTCAGCGGGGGCAAGGTAGGCATCGGTCGATTCTCCGTTGCTGGTGATCCGCAGGGAGACGGCACCGCTGCGGGGGTCGATCCGGGTGACTGTGCCAAGGAGCATCTCGTGTTCCTTGGAGCTGAAGAGGTCATAGATCATGTTGTGCTCTGCTTCCCGCATCCCCTGGATGATGACCTGCCGGGCGGTCTGGGCGGCGATGCGGCCAAAGTTGCGGGGTTTGATCTCAATGCGGACCACATCTCCGGTCTGGGCAGAAGGCAGACTTTTGCGGGCCTCGTCCAGGGCGATCTCGGTAAAGGGGTTTGTGACTTCCTCCACAATCTCCTTCTTGACGAACATACGGACCGTTTCAGTGATCTCATTTGCCTCTACAAAGACGTTGTCAGTCACGCCTTCGTGGTCTCGTTTGTACGCGGAAATCAGGGCTTGGGTGATCTTCTCCAGCATATAAGTTCTGGGAATGCCCTTTTCCTTCTCAATTAACGTAATCGCGGCAAAAAATTCTTTGCCGTCCAGCTCGTTGCTCTTTGCGTTTTTCGATGTTTTCTTAGCCATGACCTATTTCTCCTCTATAATGTTAAAAGGCAACATGCAGACGAACCAGTGCCACCTGCCCCATTGGGATGGTGACGGTTTCTTCCCCCAGGGTGAGGGTGATAGCCTCGTCCTGATAGCCTGTCAGGATACCGGTGCAGGATTTCTGGCCATTTCTGGCCTGATAAAATTTCACATCCACCTGGGCCCCCAGGAAGGCCTGGAAATGTTCTGGTTTTTTCAGGGCTCGGTCGGCCCCGGCAGAGGAGACCTCAAAGGTATAGGGGTCCTGAATGGGATCGGCCTCGTCCAGCAGGTCGGATACGACCCGGCTGACCGCTTCACAGTCGTCGATGGAGACACCAGTGTCCTTGTCGATGTAGACCCGCAGGTACCAACTGCCAGCTTCTTTGACGTATTCTACGTCCCAAAGGGTGCAGCCATTGGCCTCTGCCACAGGGCGGGCCAGCTGGGCTGTCAAATCGGTGATCTTAGACATAAAAACAACCTCCCTGCGCCCCATGGTGCGGCGCACAAACTGAACGGTTCCAAGGCCGACGGCTCCCGACAGGGGAGGGGACCGAACCAACTTCATAAAAGAAAGAGCGGGGCAAGCCCCACTCTCCTAAACTTACATCTTCAAAT
>JAHHRP010000061.1 GCA_020025735.1 Evtepia sp. | reverse complement strand
ATATATAGGTATCTATCTACCCGACCTTACTTTTATGGAGGGAACACGTTCTATGCCCATCAAAATCCCCAATTCTCTGCCCGCACGCGAAACGCTGGAGGGCGAGAACATCTTTGTTATGACAGAATACCGGGCCATCCACCAGGACATCCGCCCATTGAAATTGCTCATTCTGAATCTAATGCCCACCAAAATCGCCACAGAAACCCAACTGCTTCGGAAGTTCTCCAACACCCCCCTGCAAATTCAAGTGGAATTGCTGCAAACCATCAGCCATGAGGCCCAGAATGTAGACCACAGTCACTTGGAATCCTTCTATACGTCCTTTGCACAAATTAAAGATAATTACTACGACGGCCTGGTAATCACTGGCGCCCCTGTGGAAAACCTAGACTTTGAGGCTGTGGACTACTGGGAGGAATTGTGTCAAATTATGGATTGGTCCAAGTCTCATGTCCATTCTACCCTTCACATCTGCCGGGGGGCCCAGGCAGGATTATATTATCATTATGGTATCCCTAAGTACGTCCTGCCCCAAAAGGTTTTTGGTGTCTTTGACCACAAGGTTCTGAAGCCCTCCTCCCCCCTTTTTCGTGGTTTTGATGACCGTTTCTACGCCCCCCACTCCCGCCACACTGAAGTTCTGGAGGAGGATATTCGCAAGGTCCCCGGTCTGGAGGTTCTGGCTGTCTCGGAAGAGGTAGGGGTTTTTGCTGTAAAAACCGACGACAGCCGACAATTCTTCTTCCTGGGACACTTGGAGTATGACTGGGACACCCTAGCCCAAGAGTATTGGCGGGACATCTCCCGGGGGTTGGAGATCCAAGTCCCCCGCCACTACTTCCCCGGTGATGATCCAAAACAGGACCCCATTGTCCGATGGCGCTCTGCTGGACAGCTGATCTACACAAACTGGCTCAACTACTATGTTTACCAGACCACGCCTTATAATTTGTCTGATTTAGATACAAAATGATTTCCCTGGTCGATTCTGGAAAAATTCGTTGACAGTAGAAAATATGGTTATTATAATAGGGTGATAAATTAGATTGCCCCTACTGGGTGACTGGTGCCACCACTGCCTGTCAGACCTTTTAAAGATATGGTCGGATGAAAAAAACGGGAGATCCCACATCATCTGTGGAACCGAAAGGACCGGTTTTGGACGAGACTCTGGAAAGCGAATGACGCACCGATGAGGCGATCTGCCCCAGCGGAGAATCTAGAGAATCTTTCGGGTCAGCATACGGAGACGCGGGATTTGGCATGTCCAACTCTCGTGCCTCCGTTTTTTTGTCACCACATGAGATAGGTGCAACGGAAAAGGAGCGAATCTCAATGGAACAGAAAACGCCACTCTACGATGTCCATGTGGCCGAGGGCGGAAAAATCGTCCCCTTCGCCGGCTATCTGTTACCGGTGCAGTACGGCACAGGTGTCATCAAAGAACACATGGCTGTGCGTCAGCAGGCCGGTCTCTTCGATGTCTCCCACATGGGCGAAATCCTCTTCACCGGCCCCACGGCCTTGGATACCCTCAACCACCTGCTTACCAACGACTACACCAATATGCCTCTGAACAAAGTCCGCTACGGTGTTATGTGCACGCCTGACGGCGGCACCATTGATGATCTGGTTGTCTATAAGTTCGGAGAGGAATCCTATCTGGTCGTAGTAAATGCTGCCAATCGAGAGAAAGACTTCACTCACATGGCCCAGAATCTCCTGCCCGGCACCAAAGCCGAAGATATCTCGGACAGCGTAGCCCAACTGGCTCTTCAAGGTCCCAATTCCCCAGCCATTCTGAAAAAACTTCTGCCCGAGGAGCAGATCCCCAAGGGTTATTATACCGCCTTACCCGACGTAGATCTCCAGGGCATCCGATGCATGATCTCCCGCACTGGGTACACTGGAGAATTGGGTTACGAAATCTACACCGCCAATGAAAACGCACCCAAACTATGGCAGCTTTTGCGAAAGGCCGGAGAAGAATTTGGCCTCATTCCCTGTGGTCTTGGCGCTCGAGACACTTTGCGCCTGGAAGCTGCTATGCCTCTGTATGGCCACGAGATGGATGAAACCATCTCTCCTCTGGAGGCCGGCCTGGACTTCGGCGTAAAGCTAAATAAGAAAGAGTTCATTGGACGGGATGCCTTGGTTTCTGCTGGCACTCCCAAGCGAGTCCGTGTTGGCTTAGCCGTCACTGGCCGTGGGATCGTGCGAGAACATCAGGAGGTCTATTTGGGCCAGGAGAAAATTGGGCTAACCACCTCTGGTACCCACTGCCCCTTCCTGGACAAGGCCGTAGCCATGGCGCTCATTGATCCTGCCCACGCCGCCGAAGGCACTGCGTTGGAGGTGAACGTCCGTGGTCGCCGGGTGCCAGTAGAGATTGTCCCTCTTCCTTTTTATAAGCGTCCTTAAAAAGTTCTGTCTATTTTCTATAATGATTCCTGTAAGTAACTGCAACTATATTTATTATGGAGGAGATCTATCATGCCTAACATTCCCGCTAATCTAAAGTACAGCAAATCCCACGAATGGATTCTGGAAGAAGATGAGGTCTTTACCATCGGCCTAACCGACTACGCTCAGAGCGCGCTGGGTGATATTGTGTTCATCAATCTCCCCGAAGAAGGTGATGAGGTAAGCGCTGGCGAATCGTTCGCCGACGTGGAGTCCGTCAAAGCTGTCTCTGATGTATTCTCCCCTGTTACCGGCATTGTCTCTGCGGTCAACGAGGCCCTGCTGGATGACCCGGCTCAGATCAACGAAGCCCCTTATGATGCCTGGCTCATCAAAGTTTCCCAGGTCAGTAACACCGAAGAGCTCCTGGATTCCGATGGCTATGAGGCCGTGGTGGCCGCAGAGGAGGCATAACATGGGCAGCTACATTCCCGCTACGAGGGAGGAGCAGCAGGCCATGCTCCAGGACATCGGCCTGACCTCTACTGACCAACTCTTTTCTGTGATCCCCGAAGCTGTACGAGTAAAGGACTTGAACTTGCCTCAGGGACTCAGCGAGCTGGAGGTAGGCCAGCGCATGACCGAGCTGGCCAAGAAGAACCGGGTCTTTTCCTCCATCTTCCGGGGTGCCGGTGCTTACCGCCACTATATCCCCTCTATTGTCAAAACCGTCACCAGCAAAGAGGAGTTCCTCACCTCTTATACTCCCTATCAGGCAGAGATCAGCCAGGGTATCCTTCAGTCCATTTTTGAGTACCAAACCCAGATGTGTGAACTGACAGGAATGGATGTCTCCAACGCCTCTGTCTACGATGGCGCAGTGGCTGCGGCTGAGGCTGTGTTCATGTGTCAGGAGAGAAAGCGTCACAGTGTCGTGGTGTCTGGGGCGGCTGACCCTCAGACACTGGCTGTAATCCAGACGTATTGTGAAAGCCGCGACGTTCCTGTGACCATCCTGCCTGCTGACAGCTGCGCCACAGATCCAGAAGCCTTAAAAGCCGCTCTCACAGACGAAACCGCCGCTGTCTATGTCCAAAGCCCCAACTACTTCGGTGTGTTGGAGGATATGGACACCATCGTGTCTGCCACCCATGCAGCTGGAGCCAAGGTCATCATGGGCGTCAATCCCATTTCCCTGGGCTTGCTGAAACCTCCTGGGGCGTATGATGTAGATATCGCTGTGGGTGAGGGGCAGCCCCTTGGAATGCCTCTGTCCTTTGGCGGTCCCTATCTGGGATTCATGACCTGCAAGAAGGCCATGATGCGAAGACTCCCTGGTCGCATCGCGGGCCAGACCACCGATGCACAAGGCCGCCGGTGCTTCGTGCTCACTCTTCAGGCCCGGGAGCAGCACATCCGTCGGGAGAAAGCTTCCTCCAACATCTGTTCTAATGAGGCCCTGTGCGCCATGACTGCCTCGGTCTATCTGGCTGCCATGGGTCCCCAGGGACTGCGGCAAGTCGCTGAGACCTGCACTGCCCACGCACACTACTTGGCCGCTCGGCTGGCCGAACTGGGTTTTCCCCTGCGTAGCGGTAACAAGCCTTTCTTCCATGAGTTCCTAACGGATTCTCCCGTGGACTCTGCCGTTCTCTGCGCGAAGTTGGAAGAAAGGGATATCCTAGGTGGTCTGCCGGTAGACGGCGGCATTCTCTGGTGCTGCACGGAGCTTAACAGCAAGGCTGATATGGACCGTCTTGTCGCGGTCATTGGGGAGGTGCTTGGAACATGAAACTACTATTTGAACGGAGCCGTCCGGGCCGAAGCAGCACGCTGCTGCCCCCCTGCGATGTACCAGTAACCCAGTTTGACCAAAACTTACTGCGGACCGAAGCGCCGCATCTGCCAGAAATCGCTGAGGTGGACCTGGGCCGACACTACACAGAACTGGCCAAGCAAACCCACGGAGTCAACGATGGTTTCTACCCTCTTGGCTCCTGTACCATGAAATACAATCCCCGTATCAATGAGGAGGCCGCTGCTCAACCTGGCTTCACCCAGCTGCACCCCCTTCAGCCACTGGAAACGGTTCAGGGTGCTCTGGAGGTTCTTTATACCGCCGAGCAGCTTCTGTGTGAGATCACCGGCATGGATGGGATGTCCTTTCAGCCTGCCGCTGGGGCGCATGGAGAGTATACCGGTCTGCTGCTCATCCGTAAGTATCATCAGTCCCGCGGAGATGCCGCCCGGACCAAGATTCTGGTCCCCGACGCAGCCCACGGCACCAACCCGGCCTCGGCCACTATGGCAGGGTTCCAAGTGGTTTCTATTCCCTCCAGCGCGGAAGGCGGGGTAGATCTGGAGGCCCTGCGTCAGGCCGCAGGACCAGATACCGCCGGTCTGATGCTCACAAACCCCAACACCGTTGGTCTCTTTGATGTCAATATTCTGGAGATCACCCAGATCATCCACGATGCTGGTGGTCTGTGCTACTATGATGGTGCCAACCTCAACGCTGTCATGGGACAGGTACGCCCTGGTGACATGGGGTTTGACTGCGTCCACCTGAACCTCCATAAGACTTTCTCTACTCCTCACGGCGGCGGTGGACCAGGCAGTGGTCCTGTTGGCTGCAAGGCCCTGCTGGAACCTTTCCTGCCTGCCCCTCGGGTGAAGGAAAACGATGGTGTCTACTCCCTATATTCCCCTGAGCAGACTATGGGACAAGTGCGCAGTTTTTATGGCAACTTCCTGGTTGTGGTCAGAGCACTTACCTATATCATTACTCTGGGAAAAGAAGGCATCGCCGCTGCTTCTGCCGGGGCAGTACTCAACGCCAACTATCTGATGAAACAGCTCATGGGCCACTATGATATGTCCTATAATACCATGTGTATGCACGAATTTGTCATGACCCTTCAGGGGCTTGCCCGGGAGACTGGCGTGACGGGCATGGACGTTGCCAAGCGTCTGTTGGACTTCGGCATTCATCCCCCCACCATGTACTTCCCCCTAATCGTTCACGAAGCGCTTATGGTGGAACCAACAGAGACCGAAAGCCCTGAGACACTGGATCAGGCCGCCCAAGTTTTTCTTGATATTCTGGCCGAAGCCAAGCGCGACCCGGAGCGTCTCCATCTTGCCCCCTACAACTGCCCTGTGGGCCGCCCCGATGAAGTCACTGCCGCCCGGACCCCCATTCTTCGCTACACCTTCTCTGACTAATTGCGCCTGGAGGACCCATGTTACACACTTTGTCTGTCATCCACAGCACGAACACCGATCCCTACTGGAATCTGGCTTTGGAGGAAACGCTCCTGCACCAGGTGTCCCCAGGACAGTGTATCCTCTATCTGTGGCAGAACCAGCGCACCGTAGTCATCGGGCGCAATCAGCATCCCTCCAATGAGTGTCGTATTCAGGACCTGGAAGCAGACGGTGGACATCTTGTCCGCCGTCTGTCCGGTGGTGGCGCAGTCTATCATGACCTTGGAAACCTCAACTTCACCTTTCTCACCCGACGAGCTGACTACAACGTGGAAAAGCAAACCGAAACCATTCTGGAAGCAGTCCGCTCCTTGGGTATCCCTGCGGAAAAAAACGGCCGCAACGATCTAACCGCTAGGGGGGGGAAATTCTCTGGTCACGCCTATTATCAAAGCGGAGACCAGTGCTATCACCATGGTACGCTGATGCTCTCTGTAGACCTGTCACCACTGGAACGCTACCTGAGTATCTCTCCTCTCAAACTTCAAGCCAAAGGGATCAACTCTGTCCATTCCCGTGTGGTTAATTTAAAGGATTTTCGTGCTGACCTCACAATTTCTCAACTCTGTCATGCTTTAACGGATGCCTTCTGCAAGGTTTATGGTCTGCCTGTACAACTCCTCCCCCAGGAGGATCTGGACCAAACCCTGCTGGCGCAAAATTTTGCCAAGTTTTCCGATCCCACCTGGATCTACGGGGACAGCCGCCCCTTGGACAACAGCCGAGAGGCCGCTTTCCCCTGGGGTCTGCTGCGGCTGGATTACAGCCAAACCGACGGAGTCATCACCCAGGCAGCACTCTGGTCTGACGGTCTGGCAGCAGATTTTCTCAGCCAAATCCCCGCTGCCCTCCAGGGCTGTCCTTTGCGGCAGGAATCCCTCCGCGGTCAGTTGTTGGCCCTGCCTCAGGCAGATCCAGCCCTTGTGAACGACATTCTTACACTGCTCACAAAGGAGTAACGTTATGAACTATGACATCGCCATTATCGGCGGCGGACCTGGCGGCTACACCGCTGCGGAAAAAGCTGCCAAAGCGGGTCTGCAAGTGGTTTTGTTTGAAATGGATCACTTAGGCGGTACCTGCCTAAATCGGGGCTGTATGCCCACTAAGGCCCTGCTGCACAGCGCAGAAACCTTCGCCTCCCTGGAACGCATCCAGTCTCTGGGGATCCAAACCCAAGGTGCTACCTATGACTTTGCCGCCATGCATCGGCGAAAGGACCAGGTTGTGGAGGCCCTTCGCCAAGGGGTGCAGAAGCTGATGAAAGCCAATAAAATCACCGTGGTCACCGGCCAGGCCAGTATCCAGCAGGCTGGTGTGATCCTCTGTGGTGGGGAGACTTACACCGTTCAAGACATCCTCATTGCCACTGGCTCCAAAGTTTCCTATCCACCCATTCCAGGCATCGATCTGCCCGGAGTTTACAACAGTAAGGACATTCTGGAAGCGGGTGGTCAGGATTTTTCCTCCCTCATCATCATCGGCGGTGGTGTCGTTGGGGTAGAATGCGCTTCTATCTACCGCTGCCTTGGCTGTCAAGTCACTGTGTTAGAAGCTGCGGACCACATTCTCCCTTTTATGGATCGGGAGATCGCCCAGCGACTAACCATGATCCTGAAAAAACAAGGCGTCATAGTGGAGGCCAAGGCTTCCGTCCAGAGCATCCAAGGTACCCCCGGTGAAATGACTGTGACCTACACCGATAAGAAAGGTGCAGAACACCAGCTCACCGCCCAAGGGGTTCTAGCTGCTGCTGGCCGTGTAGCCAATTTGGACGGTCTGTTTGGCCCAAACTTCTCTTTGGAGACAAGCCGTGGCGGCATCGTAGGGGACGAGATCGGCCGCACCAGTGTCCCCCACGTCTACGTCATCGGAGATGCCAAAGCCCACAACATCCAACTGGCCCATGTGGCCAGTGCCCAAGGGGAAAACGCCATCGCAGCCATTCTTGGCAAGCTTCCTCCCCTGGATATGTCTGTGGTCCCAAGCTGTGTTTACACGGTTCCAGAGATCGCTTCCGTAGGGTTAACAGAAGAGTCTGCAAAAGCGTCTGGTCAGGCTGTAAAAACGGGGAAATACCTCACCGGCGCCAATGGTAAGTGCCTTATCGAGGACACCGAAAGCGGCTATGTCAAACTGGTCACCGATGCCGCCAGTGGTCGTCTCTTGGGAGCCCAGCTTGTCTGCCCTCGGGCCACTGACATGGTTGGAGAGCTTACATTGGCCATCCAAAAGGGTCTTACTGCTGATGATCTTGCAGAAGTCATCCATCCCCACCCCACCTTTAGCGAGATGCTTTTCGGCGCCGCTGAGGGTCTGCGGCTAGAGTGAACGAGCAACAGATCCTACCGGGGGTATGGCATCTGGAGGAGGATTATCGGGTCTACTGCACCCTAGTTTTGGGGAGAGAACGGGCCATTCTCTGGGACACCGGCCAGGGCAAGCAGGACTTGGCTGCCTATGTAACCCGCCGCACAGCGCTTCCCTGTCTGGTTTGTTGTAGCCATGGCCACAGCGATCATGTTGGTGGTGCCTTCCGTTTCCCCCACATCTACGCTCATCCAGCCGACTGGCCCTTACTGGAAGCCCAGAGCCGCATGACTGGTCATCCTTGGTCTGCGCGACCACTGGAACCTGGACAGCGCTTTGCATTGGGTGGCCGGACAGCTCAAGTGATCTCCCTGGCTGGACACACCCGTGGATCTGTGGGGTTACTGCTGGAGGGCGAAGGATTATTGTTGGCCGGGGATGCCCTCAATTCCACGCTGCTGATGCTTGGCCCTGAGGCAGGTTCTTTTCTCCAGCTGCGCCGGACATTAGAGTCCGTGGCTGAACTGCCTTTCACCCACTATCTCTCCAGCCACGCCCCCGTCCCTCTGCCTAAGCATCAGTCCGCCCTGCACCTGTCCCATCTGGACTGCCTGCGGACTGAACCTCCTTCTCACCCCGGCCCCTATGGACCTCGGGTTGGGCGAAGCATTTACAAAGCTGATCGTGGCCGATCAGTCATTCTCTTTGACCGCAATCTACTTTCTTCTTTATAGAGGACATCCCCCAAGACAGTGCAGAATACTCTGTCTTGGGGGATGCCTTTTTCGGTTTAGAGGCCAACAGCCTGTTCAAACGCGTTCCGCACGTCTTTTCCTCGGTCGGCGATAATTAGCACCGCATACCGTCCCTTGGTAAAAACCTGCGCCTTTTCTACTCGGGCAACCTGATCGGGGCTATACTGGCGAAACAGCATCAGCCGCTGCTCCACATGGGCTCGGAGGGTTTTTGCTGCTTCCTCTACATCTTTTTCCTCTTTTACTACAATTACAGCCACCTCGTCAGCCTTACCCGCAGTAGAGTAGGAAAGAAGGAAATTATCCACTTTGTGGTAAGGTAACTCAGACATATAGGCAAAGAGTGTTTCTCCTTCAGATACCTCTCCAGTAATGGAAGTCATCTCCTTCAGTTCTGGGTCTGCGGCCAACATCGTCTGTTGCAGCTGGCCCATATCTACAGCAGCGGTACTATTCTTGTTGTCACTGCCTCTGCAAGCACACAGAGAAAACACTAACACTGTTGCCAGGCAAAAGAAACACAGTCTTTTCACAATGCTCATCTCCTGATTCAATCTTTCATGGTTTCGGCAATCTCTCCGCCGTGTTTACACTAATTTCTTCTTCATCAGGAACGCCACCATTTCTTTCCAAGTCACCAAATGCCTTTTCCACCGCATCCTCTACTTTCTTCTGGGTCTCAGCCGGAATTCCTTCCTGAGCAGGGTCCTCTTCTTCATAGCCAGTAATAGAGATTCCCAGCACATATTTTCCGCCAGGTTCAGGAATCCATATCCGCTGCATGAAAAGTGCTTGGAATTTAACGGAATCATTCATAGCTGCTTCTGCCCCGTTGCACAAAGACTCAACTATTTTCGCATTGGCCTCGTCAATGGCTGGGAATTCTAAGAAGATACTTCCCTGCTTCTCCTCTAAGCCCTTGTAGATGAGCTGCGGCACTTGATAAATGTCCTTTACGATCACTCGATTCTGATAACCATAGTTGTACGTCAACGCAGTTGCCGCAGGGAAGAAGTCCCGATCCCAATCATAATTATTTGCTGCCAGTTCATCGTTCATATTAAAGTTAGCGTAGCCTCCTACATCTTGGTCAGAATAGATGTCCACATGATACCATGCATCATCCAGCTGTACCAAGTTCCAGGTGTGGATAAGAGATTTGTTGTGAACTACCATGCATGGAATATCCAGCATCTGCATGAACAAGCGGAACGTAGTAGCATACCCTACACAGACAGCATTGTGATATTTAAGGACTCCATAGGGGTTGTCGCAGTCACTTTCTGTGCGTGGAATGACTTGAAGAATCCCTGTGTCGTAGGACAACTTTGTTGTCATCCAGTCATAAACTGCCTTTTCCTTCTCATAGGGGCTCATATCCTCAGTGATGATCTCCTTCAAGACAGCAGAAGCCATATCCAGGGTTTCTTTTTCTTTTTCACTCAAATTGCTGGTATTTCCAGAGCGATAAGCATCAGAAATGGGCAGCGTGGAGAGAATCTCATATTGATCTATGATGGTTACTCCATCCTCTCTCGTTTCCGATTTCGCTGCTTGCTCTGCACGGATCTCATAGACCCCTTTTGCTGCAAAGATGCTAGCGCAGGCACTAAGAATCACTGCTGCCATGAGAACAGCTGCCATAATGATCCATATTGTCTTATTCTTTTCTACCATAAGACTCCCTCACTTTCCAATCAAATAACAGGTTCTTGAAGTACCGCTAACTATACAAAATTCATCTTAATTCGTCAACACTTTTAATAGAAACATAATAAATATCATCATCTTTTAAGAAAGCATCAAAATCTTCTTCACCAGTTGGTCTATAC
>JAHHRP010000060.1 GCA_020025735.1 Evtepia sp. | reverse complement strand
TGAAAATCCATCATTCATATCTCCTTTTCTAAATAAAAAGAATAAAAACCTTACTCCTGAAGGAGTATCCTTCCCTCCCGGAAGATCCCGGAACAGAAAGAGATAAAATAATCAGGTACAGTGTATCGGGCTTAGCTGGAAAAGTCAAGATAAAATTTGCATTTTCCTTACTTTCTTCTTGCATTTTCTACTTGGATCGGCCCCTCTGTCAAAAGCACCGAAAAACGATGAAATTCGCCCTGCTTTTCCGTGATTTTTTTGGGAAGCTTGCCCCCTTGCCAGTCCCTTGCCCTTCCAGTAAAATAAAAGAACACCATATTTTAAAATGAGCGGCGAAAAATTATCTCCATGTCGCAGCAGAGGAAGGGGCGTTTTTCTGTGGAAGAGTTAAAGCAGCGCATCCTGCGGGACGGAAAGGTCCGGGGAAACAACGAGGTGCTGAAGGTGGACAGCTTCCTCAACCACCAGATGGATGTGGCCTTCTTACAGGCCATCGGTCAGGAATTCCGGGAACGCTTTGCCCACTGTCCCATTGATCGCATCCTCACCATTGAAGCCTCTGGCATCGGCATCGCCTGCCTGTCTGCTCTGGCCTTCGACAAGATCCCGGTGCTCTTTGCCAAAAAGAACAAAACCAAAAATATCGCCGGTGATGTCTACATCAGTCAGGTGGAATCCTTCACCCAGGGCAAACGCCCCTACAATATCTTTGTCTCCAAAGAGTTCCTTCGGCCAGGGGAACGGGTTCTGCTTATCGACGACTTTCTGGCAAATGGCAGCGCCCTGAGCGCCCTCATCGACATCGTTCATCAGGCAGGTGCTGAAGTGGTAGGGGCTGGTATCGTCATTGAAAAAGCTTTCCAGCCCGGCGGTGACTTGATCCGCAGCAAAGGCGTGCGTGTAGAATCCCTGGCCAGAATCAAAGCCATGAGCGAGGAGACAGGTGTGGTCTTCTGCGACTGAGCCTCACAATCCGTGGGCAGTGTGTCTCTGCCCTGGGCCAACTTGTGTTCCGTCCGGCTCTTCCCGGGGCCGTTGTGGAATAGAATCTTTTAGGAGGAACTGAAAAAATGAAAAAGCGTATCCTTGCCTTGCTGCTGGCTGGAATCATGGCTCTTGGCCTGGCCGCCTGCGGCGGGGACCCTGCCCCTGCTGACGTCCCTGAGTCCAAAGACAACCAGTCCACCGGCATCGCCGCCAAAGACATGAAGGTAGGACTTATCCTCATCGGAGAGGCTGCCGACGCCTACAACAAGAACCACATCGAAGGCATGCAGGCCGCCTGCAAAAAACTGAACCTGGACTATGACACCCAGGTGATCGTAAAGGCCAATGTTTCCGAAGACTCCAACTGTTCTGACGCCATCAATGAACTGCTGGATGCCGGATGTCAGGCTATTTTTGCCAACTCCTTTGGCCATGAGCAATACATGGTAGAAGCTGCCGCAGAGAACCCTGAGGTGCAATTCTGCCACGCCACCGGCTATCAGGGTTCTTCCGACACCCTGGACAACACCCACAACTACTTTGCAAAAATCTATGAGGCCCGCTATCTGGCTGGCATCGCCGCCGGCCTCAAGACCAAGAGCAACAAGCTCGGTTATGTGGCCGCTAAGCCCTTTGCCGAGGTGATCTCCGGCTACACCGCTTTCTATCTGGGTGCCAAGAGCGTCAACCCCGACGTGACCATGCTCGTCAACTACACCAACGAATGGTCCGACCCCACCAAGGAAGCCACCAACGCCCAGGCCCTCATCGACCAAGGCTGCGATGTCATCTCCCAGCACTCTGACACCTCTGCCCCCGCCACCACTGCCGAGACCAACGGGGTCTTTGCCGTGGGCTACAACGACGACATGATCCCCGCAGCGCCCAAGGCCGCCCTGGTTTCCGCCCGGGTCAACTGGGGGGCTTATTATGAATACGCTCTGGACTGCCTCCTCAAGGGCGAGGCCATCGACCAGGATTGGTGCGGCAGCTATGCTGACAACGCCTGCTTCCTGTCCGACCTGAATAAGGATCTCGTGGCTGAGGGCACTGCTGAGGCCATCGAGAAGGCTGCTGACGGCATCGTTGATGGTTCCGTGCAGGTCTTTGCCGGCCCCCTGTATGGCAAGGATGCCGACGGCAAAGAGCTGAATCTGGCAGAAGGCGAGTTCTACATTGAGAACGAGAAATCCTCTGCCCCTTCCTTTGCCTACATTGTTGACGGCATTACCGTCCTGTCCTGATCCTATCTACACAACCAAGCGCACCCTTGCCGCGGGCAAGGGTGCGCTTGGTTGCTGGAAAGTCCTCCCAATGTCCTCTGAACCACAGCCTGTAAAACCATGAGAAAAGAGAGAAAGTAGAGGTGCAGCCCTTGCAGCCAGTTAACGCCATAGAACTGCGGAACGTCACCAAGACCTTCGGCAGCGTGGTGGCCAACAACAACGTCAGTCTCACCATTCGAAAGGGAGAAATCCTCTCCCTGCTGGGGGAGAACGGCAGCGGAAAGACCACCCTCATGAACATGTTGGCAGGGATCTATTTCCCCGACAGCGGCCAGATTTTTGTGAACGGGAGGGAGGTCACCATCCGCTCGCCCAAAGATTCCTTCGACCTCAAGATCGGCATGATCCACCAGCATTTCAAACTGGTGGATGGCTTCACCGCCGCCGAAAATATCGTCCTTGGTTTGAAAGAAAAGGGAAGGTTTGACCGCAAAGCCATTTCCCGCCAGATCAAAGACATCAGCGCCAAATACGGCTTCGACTTGGACCCAGAGAAGAAAATCTACGACATGGCCGTATCAGAAAAGCAAACCGTAGAGATCATCAAGGTGCTCTACCGAGGGGCTGATATCCTTATCCTGGACGAGCCAACGGCTGTACTTACCCCCCAGGAAACCGAAAAGCTCTTCGCCGTGCTGCGGAATATGAAGGCAGATGGCAAAGCTATCGTCATCATCACCCACAAACTGGGGGAGGTCATGGCCATCTCTGACCGGGTGGCCGTACTGCGGAAAGGGGAGTACATTGCCACCCTGGAGACCAAAGACACCAATCCCCAGCAGCTCACTGAGCGCATGGTAGGCCACGCTGTCACCCTGAACATCGACCGCCCCAAACCCTGGAATCCTCAGCAGCGGCTGGAGGTCAACCACCTGACCTGCCTGGACCATCAGGGCGTAAAAGTCCTCAATGACATCTCCTTCTCTGCCATGGGTGGAGAGATTTTAGGCATTGCAGGCATCGCCGGCAGCGGACAGCGGGAGCTATGCGAAGCCATTGCCGGTCTGTATCCCGTTCATCAGGGGGAGATCCTCTACCACAGCCGAAAGGATGAGAGCATTGAAAACCTGGTGGACAAATCTCCCATGGCCATTCGGGATCTTGGCATCTCCCTGGCCTTCGTCCCAGAAGACCGACTTGGTATGGGACTGGTTGGCTCCATGGGCATGACGGGGAACATGATGCTCAAAAGCTACGACAAGGGTTCCGGTTTCTTCACCGACGCAAAACCCCCCAGAACACTGGCCCAGGAGATCAAAGACAAGCTGGAAGTGGTCACCCCCAGCATCAACACCCCCGTGCGGAAACTTTCTGGCGGCAACGTGCAAAAGGTCCTGGTAGGCCGGGAAATCGCCTCTGGTCCGGCAGTCCTTATGGCAGCCTATCCAGTGCGGGGTCTGGACATCCACTCCTCTTACACCATCTACCACCTGCTCAACGAACAGAAATCTAAGGGAGTCGCTGTTATCTATGTGGGCGAGGACTTGGATGTCCTGCTGGAACTGTGTGACCGGATCTTGGTGCTGTGTGCAGGGAAAGTCAGCGGCATCGCCGACGGTCGTACCGTAACCAAAGAAGAAATTGGTCTCATGATGACCCAAACAGGAGAGGAGCTTACCCATGACTGACAAACATCAAGAGCCCCTCATCCGTCTGGCCAAACGGAGTGACCTGAGCAGAGGGAAAAAGTGGGCCATCCGTTTGGGAGCCATCCTGCTGGCCCTGGTGGTTGGCTCCCTGTTTATCGCCGTGCTGGGCCACAACCCCATCGCCGTCTATCGGGATCTGCTCTCCGGGGCCGTGGGAGGTCCTTCCGCCACCCGGGCTACTGTGCGTGTAGCCATCCCGCTGCTGGGTGCTGCCCTGGCCATCGCCCCGGCCTTCAAAATGAAGTTCTGGAACATCGGTGCGGAAGGACAGATCATGGTCGGTGCCATCGCCGCCACCTACTTCGCGCTGTTCTGGTATGACAAATTGCCAAAGCCCGTCCTGCTGCTGGTCATGGCGCTGGTCAGTTTGATCGCAGGAGGAATTTGGGGATTTCTCCCTGCCTTCTGCAAAGCCAAGTGGGGCACCAACGAAACCCTCTTTACCTTGATGCTCAACTATATCGCCCTGGGGATCGAAGCCTATCTGCAAAATGGTCCCTGGAAAGATCCTAAGGGAACTGGCTTTCCCATCATTGCCATGTTCGACCAGAATGCCCGTCTGCCTAAGGTAGGCGGCATCCACATTGGGTGGATTGTTGTGCTGGCCCTCACGGTGGGGATGTTCCTTTATCTGCGATACAGCAAGCACGGCTATGAGATCACTGTGGTAGGGGAGAGCCAGCGCACAGCCCGTTACGCCGGTATGAATGTAAGCAAGATCATCATGCGTACCATGGTCCTCTCCGGCGCCATCGCAGGACTGATGGGCTTTTTGGTGGTCTCTGGCGCGGACTACACCCTCAACACCGGCACCTCTGGCGGTGTTGGCTTTACTGCGATTATCGTTGCCTGGCTGGCCCATCTGAATCCCTTTGCCATGGTCCTGATCGCAGGATTGCTGTCCATTCTCAGCAAAGGCTCAAACACCATTCAGACCAACTTTAAAATCCCCGCCTCGGCTGCTGATGTTCTCTCTGCCATCATTCTCTTCTTCATGCTCGGCTGCGAGTTTTTCATCAACTACCGTCTCATTTTTCGGACAAGCAAGCGCAATCCCGCCCCTGCTGCCCATGTCCCCGACGAACAAAACGATCCGAAAAAGGAGGACCGCGACCTTGGATAACCTTATTAACTTCCTCACCGCCGGCATCCTTGCCGCGACCCCGCTCCTTTTTGGCGTCTTGGGAGAAACCCTCACCGAAAAATCCGGCAACTTGAACCTGGGCGTAGAGGGCATGATGTTCATGGGTGCCATCGCTGGCATTTTAGGCCCTTACTACTACGAAAAGGCCGGTGGGACCAATCCTTATCTCGCTCTGGTCATCGCCCTGCTGTGCGCCTTGCTGTGCGCGGGATTGGGCGCTTTGATCTTCTCCGTCCTCACCATCACCCTCCGGGCGAACCAAAACGTCACAGGACTTGCCCTGACCATGTTTGGCACTGGCTTTGCCAACTACTTTGGGGAAGCCGTAGGCAACAGCGATCCCTCTGGATTCCTCTCTGTTAGCACAGGCGTGAAGGGTATCTTTAACAATCCCATCTTCCCAGAATCCTTGGCAAACCTCCCTGTGGTGGGCAAGCTCTTCTTCTCCCACAATTTCATGGTCTATCTGGCTGTGATCCTGGCTCTGCTGCTGGCCTACTTCTTGGGTCACACCCGAACAGGTCTGAATCTGCGGGCAGTAGGGGAGAGTCCAGCTACCGCAGATGCCGCAGGGATCAACGTCACCTTATACAAGTATCTGGCTACCTGTGTCGGTGGTGCTATGACAGGGCTTGGCGGCCTGTATCTGTCGATGAATGCTGCTGCCGGTGTTGGTGGTGCCTGGGTCTACAACTGCGTCAACGGCTATGGCTGGCTGGCAGTGGCCCTGGTTATTTTTGCCGTTTGGAATCCCAAGCGGGCTTTGTGGTGTTCCCTCATCTTCGGTGGGTTGGCCTGTATGCGCTACTACTATCCCATTTCCTTCATCCCCGCCTCCATTTATGACATCGTACCCTATATCGTTACTGCTGTGGTGTTGGTGGTGGTCAGCCTCAAACACAGCCGGAGCAATCAGCCCCCGGAAAGTTTGGGTCTGAGCTACTTCCGGGAAGAACGATAACATCCTCCAATCATAAAAATGCCGATCGGCTTTGACAAAATCCCCCTAAAGTAGATTTGGGGTTTTCCAGGATCTACTTTAGGGGGATTTTCTATGGCCACATCATCACAATTTAATCTATTTTCCTGTATTTCACAGGGGGAGATTCTTGTTCTCCCCCAGATATTTTTTCCTCATTGGAAACAACAAAAAAATAGAAAAACAGGATTTGCATAAACCACTCGCAAATCCTGCTCTCCAGAAGGTTAAAAATGAAAAGAAGCTTTCTTGACTCTTGCAAGATTATCTTACCAAAGACATGTTACAAAAAAAGACTACAATTGTTACAAAACCTTTAAGTTTTCAGGTCTTTTCTTCCTTACCCGAGAAAAAAAATCTTGTAGTAATTGGGCACATTCCTCCTCCAGAATATGCCCAACGATTTTGGGATGATGACGGAACTCCTCCTCAAACAGGTTCAGAATGGACCCGCAAGCCCCAAATCCTGCATCCTTGGCACCGTAATAAATCTCTGGAATGCGAGCGGAAATGATGCCGCCAGCACACATGGGACATGGCTCTAAGGTTACATACAGCCGGGAACCTTTTAACCGCCAATCACCCCAGCGGCGACAGGCATCCTCAATGGCTGCAAGCTCTGCATGGGCCAGCGGATTTCGATCCTCCTCCCGGCGATTCCGACCACGGCCGATAATCTCACCATCCTGCGCCACAATAACACAGCCTACGGGAACTTCTCCGGCTGCGGCAGCCTCCTTGGCTAGGGCAAGGGCCTGGCGCATATACGTTTCGTGACACATAGGACACTTCCTCCTGCGATCAGTTTCGCTGCCTATTGTATCGGATTTCCCACTCTGGCGCAAGAGGCGCGGCCGTACTTTCTACTCTCTCCGATGCGTCATCGAGACCCCCATCGCCTGCAAAGCAGACAGATAGAGCAGCAATCCAAAAAGCAATCCTCCAACCGCAGAGGAAAGGGGGGACAGTGTCGCCCGGCACAGGACGGTCTCCATCAGTTCCCCGCAGGAGGTCGCCAGACACGCAGCCAGCGTGGGCGCAGTAAACCAGTCAAAGACAGGCAGCGTCAATCCAATGGCCTGAGAAACTGCTCGCCAGCTCAACACAGCCCCCACCAGCCCAGACACCGCAAAAGCACCAGCATACCCTGTCATCCCAAATTGACTCACCGTCAGACAGGTTAAGATAAGCTGCAAGCCATCTTCCACCAGCGTCACCGCTGCTGCGGTATCCTGCCGGCCGATCCCACTGAGCACACAGGCAAACAAACTCTGCCAGCAGCTGAACAACACCCCCAAAGCCAGCAGCGGCAGATCTTCTCCCGCCCGCGGGTCCTCATACAGGCTCCGGCCAATGGCCGATCCCAACACCGCCAGCAGCGCCAGAGCAGGAATGAGAATCCGGTTGGCCACCCCAACTGCCTGGCGAACCTGGTGCCGGATCACTTTCCTTTGCCCCAATGCACTGGCCTGGGAAAGCTTGGGGGAGAGGACCAGTCCCAACGCACTGAGGAATGCTGTTGGCACCAGGAGCATCGGCAAGGTCATTCCAAAGGTCACGCCATAAGCCGATACCGCCTCACTTTGATCCATGCCCCCTTGGACCAGCAGCCGGGGAATGAGAACGGCATTCGCTGAGGAGAGCAGATTTCCCAACAGCGCCGCCAATCCCAAAGGCAGTGCAATCCGTCTAACCTTCCGCCGCAGTTCTCGGGAGGAAGGCGCCTGCCCAGGCAGTCTGTCTGCTGGACCCAATGCCCGCCGGAACATCACCAGCTGTGTCAGAGCAGACGCGATTTCTGTCAGGGCCATCCCCAACACGATTGCTCCTACCGTTCCTTCGGCCGTCTTGGGTGCCAGTCTCCACACCAGAGCCAACACCAGCACTGCCCGGAGGATCTGTTCTGCCAGTTCTGTCAGGGCCGCAGGGCAGACCTTGCCCACCCCATAAAAATAATGCTTATGGATATTCTCCGTTCCTGTAAGCAGCAGACAGGGGATGAGCAAAAGCAGCCCCAATCTGGTTCGGGCATCCCCCAAAAGATACACAGAGGCTCCATCAGAAAAGATCCCCAACAAAACGCAAGGCAGCAGGGCCAGCAAGAAAAACAGCCCTACCGCCTGCCCGCGCACCTGATACACTGCCCGCCGATTCCCCAGAGCCTGATACCAGGCCGAAAGATTGGAGACTGCTGTGGTCAGCCCCACCGAGGTCAGGGACAACAGCACCGAATACACCGGCAGGATCAGCTGATACAATCCCAAGATCTCTGCCCCGGCCAGGCGGGTCAGACAGACCCGATAGACAAACGCCACCAACTGAGACAAAACCCCCGTCAGAGTCAGCACCACCACACTTCGCACCCGCTCACCTCCTCTTGCCATACTCTATGCGCCCCAGTTCTCGTTCATGTTCCCCCCTTTTGGTTGAAAGTCCTTTTCTACCCTCCTGCAAAAAAGAGACTTCCCCACAAAGGACAACCAAACATCAGACCTTGGCAATTCAACAGAAATAAGGCTTTTTCTGCGCTTTTTTTCGGTAAATCAGCGAAAAGGTTTGCCTTGTCCCATGAGAGAAAATGCAGTATACTATTTCAGAAGTATTATATACAGGGGTATCCTGCCCTGTATGACCAATGTTAGGAGGAAATTCCCTATGGCATTTGTAGAGGTAACCCAGCAGGGTCATGTTGGTATCGTCACCATGAACCGCCCCGAAACCCTCAACGCCCTGAGCAGCGAGGTCTTTGCTGACCTGCTCAAGGCTTTCGACGTCGTGGAGAAGAATGATGACATCTATGTTATCGTCGTCACTGGTGCAGGCCGTTCCTTCGTTGCTGGCGCTGACATCAGCGAAATGGCTTCCATGAACGTGGCCGCCGGTAAGCAGTTCGGCGATCTGGGCAACCAGGCCATGCTCCGTCTGGAGAGAATGGAAAAGCCCACCATCGCTGCCATCAATGGCTTTGCACTGGGCGGCGGCTGCGAGTTGTCCATGGCCTGTGATATCCGCATCGCCTCCGAGAAGGCTAAGTTCGGTCAGCCTGAGGTTGGCCTGGGCATCACCCCCGGCTTCGGCGGCACCCAGCGTATGCCCCGGATCTGCGGCACCGCACACGCAATGGAACTGATCCTTACCGCTGACACCATCAACGCCCAGCAAGCACTGGAAATCGGTCTGGTCAGCAAGGTTGTCCCCGCTGATGCTCTCATGGACACTGCCATGGAACTGGCCAACAAGATCGCTTCCAAGGCACAGGTCGCTGTCCGCGCCGCCAAGCAGGCTGTCCGCTTTGGTCTGGAGTGCGACATGGCTACTGCTGCCACCTATGAGGCACTGGCTTTCGGCACCTGCTTCGGCACCGAAGACCAGAAAGACGCCATGAAGGCTTTCGTCGAGAAGAAAAAGCTGGAGGGCTTCAAGAACCGCTGATGGTTCCCTCCCAAGCCACGGGTCTGACCCGGTAAGGCGCATTTCCCTTTGTTTTCAAAAATTTTCATATAACTAGTAGGAGGATTCATACAATGGCTATCAATAAGGTTATGGTCCTGGGTGCCGGTACCATGGGTATGGGTATCGCACAGGTGTTCGTTGAGGCTGGCAAGACCGTCGTTGTCCGTGACATCAAGGACGAGTTCATTCAGCGCGGCCAGGGCGTTCTGACCAAGAATCTGGAGAAGAAGGTCACCAAGGGCAAGATCACCGAGGAGCAGAAGAACGACATGCTCTCCCGTGTCTCCTTCACCCTGGAGCTGGCAGATGCCAAGGATTGCGATTTGGTCGTTGAGGCCGCCATCGAGGTCCTGGACATCAAGAAGAGCATCTTCAAAGAGCTTGATGAAATCTGCAAGCCCGAGACCATTCTTGCTTCCAACACTTCCTCCATTTCCATCACCGCCATTGCCGCTGGCACCAAGCGCCCCGAGAAGGTGCTGGGCATGCACTTCTTCAACCCCGCTCCTGCAATGAAGCTGGTGGAAGTCATCCGCGGCGCTCGCACCAACGACGACACCTTCCAGGCTGTCTATGCCTGTGCTAAGGATCTGGGCAAGAACCCTGTCGAGGTTGGTGAGGCTCCCGGTTTCGTGGTCAACCGCCTCCTGTTCCCCATGATCAACGAAGCAATCATCCTGCTGGAGAACGGCGTTGCTTCCAAGGAAGACATCGACGCTGCCATGATGTATGGTGCAAACCACAAGATGGGCCCTCTGGCTCTGGCCGACCTGGTTGGTCTGGACATCTGCCTGGCCATCATGGACACCATCTTCACCGAGACTGGCGACACCAAGTATCGTCCTGCTCTGACCATGAAGAAGATGGTCCGCGCTGGCCTGCTGGGCCAGAAGACCGGCGAGGGCTTCTACAAGTATTGATCCCCGTCTGATTGACCCAAAAGATCACCCTGCGGTTTTGTCCGCAGGTGTATAAAACACGACAGCATCTGGATTTCTGGATGCTGTCGTGTTTTTTCTATATTCTTTTCTTCTTTCTCTATCAAAGAGCGAAAGCAGCATTGTTGTCCTGTCACGATAAGAAAAGAAAGATCTCTTTGCACCATGTCCTTCCAATTCCAGATATTTTGTCCACAAAACAGTCCTGTTTTGTGGACAAAATATCGCGATTTTCTCTATCATAAAAAGAGCGCGCTGCCTATCCAACTGCAACGCGCTTTTTGAAAAAACGCTTATTCCTCCACAAAGGGGTTTACATGAA
>JAHHRP010000006.1 GCA_020025735.1 Evtepia sp. | reverse complement strand
GCAGAGAGCAGGGGGACTTGCGGCGATTGTGCGGGGCGGCGATGGGGGGCGACGCTCACCATAAGGCCACAGGACAGAGCTACTGGGTGGATCTGACGGTGGTGGGTGAGCAGGTAGTTGTGTGCGAAGGATTCCTCTTAGGTCAGATGGTTCAGAATCTGCTGATCAAGGGGGGCAGCAAAGCCTCGCTAACGTGTAGCAGTGTATGAGGCCAAGCCTTCGCAAATTGCTGTCATAGTTCTTGACACTCCCACGATGACTAACTATATCGACCATTGTACCAGAAAACGGAAGGGAAGTCAACGACCCATCTTCTGGGGAAGAGGAAAAGATTGGTAAAAAACACAAGGATATTAGCGAATAAAAAGACAATATGTATCAATGTGTCTAAAAAAGAGCGGTTCAGGAGGCATCATGAGAGTTCCAAGGCAAACAGCGCTGCGCCCAAAGCCCCGCAGAGTTGGGCATCGGGATGAATGAACAAAGGCTGGTCCAGCTTCTCCTCAATGGCAGAAACCACCCCTCGATTGCGGGAGACTCCTCCCGTCATCATGCAGGGTGTCTCTCCCCCTGCCCGGCGGAAGAGCGCAGTGGCGCGGGTGGCCACAGACTGATTTAAGCCGTGGACAATATCTGGCAGGGCTTTGTTTTGCGCCACCAGAGAGACCACCTCGGAGTCAGCAAAGACAGTACACATGGAAGAAATGGTGATCTCTTCCTTCCAGGTCAGACCAATGGTGGACATCTCCTCCAAAGACAACTCCAGCGTCCGGGCCATCATTTCCAGGAAACGCCCCGTGCCTGCGGCGCATTTGTCGTTCATGACGAAGTTGGCTACGCTCCCGTCTGGTTCTAGGCGGATTACCTTGCTGTCCTGGCCGCCAATGTCAATGACCGTGCGGACGGCAGGATTGAGAAAATGGGCACCTTTGGCATGGCAGGTGATTTCCGTAACGGATTTGTTCCCCGTCTGGATTACCCCCCGGCCATACCCTGTCGTGACAGTAGCGGCAAGATCGGACTGGGTCAGCCCAGCCTGTTGAAGTGCCTGTTCCAGGGCGCGCTGTGCGCCGTTGGAGGCGCCAGCCCCAGTGGGAAGGATGACCTTGGATACCAGGTTCCGATCCTGATCCAGGATAACCACGTCGGTGGTGGCTGAGCCGCTGTCAATGCCGGCAAAATAGCCGTGTTTGTCCATGGGGAGGTCTCCTTTCAGAAGGGGAATGAAGCCTTCGGCAAAGGCATCCAGTCGCGTGCGAAGCTGTTCTCGGCTCTGGGTGGTGCCATCGGACTCGATTTTTAATAGCGGGATGGGAAGCTGATTCCGCACAGCTGCATATTCAAAGCCGTAATAGTCACAGAATTGCAGGGTGTGGTAAATGATACCCTCCAACCCAGGGGTATTGTACAAAGCCCGGCGGGCTGTGTTGTCGGTCATACGCATACAGGGAAGCTGACCAAGTAAATTTCGGGCATAGTCTTCCATGAGGGCTGCGAAGTCCTCTTTGTCCTCGGGTTTGGCCACGCTGCGGTTGTTGGCGCAGGTAGCATTCTCTACGGGCAGAGGCATGGTCTCCTCCACCAGAGAGAAGAGGTGGTGGCCCATCTTGGCACCCAGCACAGCGAGATGTGGGCCGGTCTTAGGAGGAGCAGCGTGAAAGGCAGAGAAAAAGAGTTCTCGATCAAACTGTGTGCCTTTGTAGGTGCTGTACGCCTGTGCTAAGTCCATGAGCTGGTCACGGACGTGCTGGATGGAACATCCCTCCTGCTTGTGGAGAAGATCCAACAGATAAAGGAAATCCAGCTGACCAAACGTCTTTAGGATATCATAAGCACTGCGGATGGTGTCACAGCAGTTGACTAGGACCAGTTCCTTGACGTGTCCAGCCATGGCTGCCTGGATGACCGACTTGCCAAAGCCGCACAAGTTGGGATGGGCAACCTGATCGGACAGGTCAAAATTCTCTGGTGCCTCGTCTAGCAGCGCACACTGCCCGCCCAGGGCAGTGAGAAGTTCTATGGGGGTGTATTTACAGACGTGATAGGTGATGCTCATGCCATGCCCTCCAATACTTCCAAAAAGGCTTCAACTCGGGTGGCGGCCTGTCCCTGACCACCAAAGCCGCGGTCACAGCTGTCGCCGTCCAGGAGCAGGGTAGGCAGACCAGCTTCTTCAAAGGCTTTCTTGCCCAGCCGGGCACCGCCCAGGGTGTGCTTGCAGCCCCAGTGACAAAACCACACAGCACCGTCGGCCTGCACGGTCTTGGCCACTTCCAGCGCACGCTGGATTCGACGTTCCGCAGGTCCGTTAAAGGGGGAGTAGACCAGCCGTCGGGCCATAGCCTCATAGGGCTTGGTGGGGTCAGCCTCCACCATGCCTTCGTAACTCATGTCACAGGCGGCGATCTGGACGCGGGTACTTTGGGCAAAAAGTTGCCGGAGGGGGTCCACCCAATAGGGTGTGGTGTGAATCCAGAGAAGCTGCTTGCCCTGGGCAGGGGGAGCAGTCTCGGTTTCTCGAGCCAGCTGACGGGCATAGGCCTCGGTTTCCGGGGTGCCCAGGAGGAAATGGAAGGCTGCGGTGCGGAAAAGCTCACTGGTCAGATCACTGCGAATGAGTTTTCCAGCCCGTCGATGGAGGGCCCGGTCGAAGAGGGCCATGGTCCGCTGACTCCGCGCTACCACCCGCACCAGTTGGCCATCGTCCACGGGGATGCCCGTCTGGCGGGTGAGGAAGGCTGCCATTTGCCGCAGCTGTCCGGCTACGTATTCCACTGCCTGGGGAGAGGATTCAAAGGGGATGTCCAGGTTGAAGTGGGGGACCTCATAGAATGCCGCCAAGTGGCGGAAGGTGAGGGTGTTGGCATCACAGGCCAGAGACGTAGAGAGGATAAAGCGGGGTTTGGGCATGAGGTTTTTCTGGGCTGCGCCGATAAAGACTTTGTGATAGGAACAAAGGCTGTTTGGGATGCCGGTATCTTCCGCCTGCCGGAGAAAGGGCTGCTCAGCCATAGAGCCGGAGAGATAGCTGGAGAAGCCTTCACAGGAGTAGGGGTGTAAGCCCTGGAGATGGAGCATCTCACAGGGGGTAAAGAGGCTGACCATGACGTTTTGCTGTGGCTTAGACAGGCAGGTAATCATGGCGCGGTTGACCAGCTGAAAGAGCATCCGATCGGATTTCGTGGAGGCAGAAGGGGCCACCTTGTTTTTCAGGCCGTTGGCGCGGAAGCCCGCAGTGAGCAGCTGTCGGGCGCGGTGGGGGTTTGTGTCTGATAGGGTGCCGATCTTGGCACCAAACTGTTCGATGATATCCATAGGGTTCTCCTTGCATCAGAAGGATCAGGCGTCCTCAGAAGGAGCCTCAAAGTGGGCGGCAGCGGTCCCCATGCTGAGGCAGAATCTCCAGAGGTAGTCCAGCATATCGCGCCGAGTCTTTTGGGGCAGATCTGCATAGGTTTTGGCGGCTGCCAGGGCGCTGTCCGCCCAGCTCTGACTCAGATCAGATAAGGTTTCTGCCTGGGAGGCAGTGAGGAGGGTAAAGAGGATGTTGGTGAATTCCTCTCGTTCTTGGGCGTCCATACCGTCTACCCAAGCCTGGAAGCCAGCAGCCTCCAATTCACCCCGTCGGGAGCGATGGGGCAGGGGAAGGAAGGTGGTGCCTTGGACTTCCCAGGAGAAGGGATCGTGCTGGCCGATGATTCCAATGCCGTGGCTGCGGATGACAATGGCTCTGGGGTCCTGATGAAGGAGGGTTCCAACCAAAGAGGTTTGAGGAATATAGGTTACAATTCGGTCAGCCAGGGTTTGATAGGTTTGGGTGGAGATCAGATCTCGCCCAAAGCCGGGACCATCGTTGCTGTACACCTGTAAAATCCGACGCTGGATGGGGGAGGGGGTATGGACGGCTGCCCATACAGCCAAATTTCCTCCCTTGGAGTGTCCGCCCACCCGGAGTTTTCCAGGATGACGCTGTGCCACTTGGATGAGGTATTCCTGGGCCTTCGCTTGCGCGGGGACGGGGAAGGCATAGCTCATAGCGAAACATTCCTTCCAGCCAACTAAGGTGTCATCGGTTCCGCGGAAGGCCGAAAAGAGGGTGCCGTCAGGCAGACGGTAGGTAAGGGCAGCAAACTGGGTCCCATCATCCAGGACGCTTTCGCAGCAGCCCAGTTGAACATCCTGGAAGCGGGTGCTCTGGGCTGCCTGGAGGAGGAGTTTGGGGGTGTCTTTTGCCAAGATCAAGCCTCCGGCATCCCAGTCAGGCTGTGCCATCAAAGCGGCGGCAGCTTGCGGGAGAGGGAGCCAGGAATCCTCTTCTAAGCTGGGCAGGACCTGCTCGAAGGGAAGATAGACGCAGGTGGACAGGATCAAATTGTCCACGGGACAAAAGGGGGAGATTCGGAAGGGGAGTACACCGCGCACCTGGAGGTAGTCCATACAATTTTTGTAATGCAACAGTCAGCACCACCTTAGCGTTTTGTAATTTATTAGTATACCATAAAATAAAGCGGCAGGGAAGTCCTAACCACAGGGGATGCCTGTGTAAGTTGGTGTGTGCTGTGTTAAGATCACTGGAGAGAAAAGTTGGAAAAAACATAAAAAACTTGAAAAATAATACAGTGACAAGCAAAACTACTTGTCGAAAAAAGAGAGAATTGAGGAGGGGAACATCAGCATTAAAAACCGAGTTCTTCTTCGATCAATATGACAAGGGTTTCCTCAGCTCCCCGCAAAGGCCGCCAGAGAACAGAAAGTCCATTGCAGATCCGCTGGGGGCTGTTGCAGTCATAACACCTGTATTCTTCTCCTTGGGCGCAAGGGGTTTTGCGCGCCAACCGGCGGGCGTTGAGAGGCGCGGCGATGTTCCGGGCGCGCCAGAGTGCCTGTTCAAAAGTAGGCGCAATTTTATTGACACCAATCAGGTAACATACCACCTCATGGGCACCAGTGGCAGCGGAGATACGGTTGCCAGTGCCGTCGATGTTGATGAGTTCGCCGCTTTCGGCCAGCCCGTTGGCACTGGTGAGATAGATTTGTGCTTGGGCAGCCTGCGCCATGGTTTCCTCTCCAGGGGTGATCCAGTGCCAATAGACGGTGTTGTGCTGGGACAAGGCTTCGTATAGGCCCAGTTCCTGGACAGTGACGCTGCCGCCAATGCCAATGGTTTTTCCAAAAAAGCGTTTGGTCAGATTGTCTCTGGCCTGCTGTCGGGTAGGACAGCGAAGGACGTGGAACCCGGCACGTTCCAGGTTCTTTTGCAGTTTGCTCAGATCCATGCTGGTCTGTCTCCTCTCTGTTTTGTGGTTGTGCAGAACTAGGATACCATAGAACGCATGGAACATTCAAATAAAAATTTCATAAAATAGAATGTGGGTAAAGTGAAACCTCTTGTCATGGTATATCTGCACCTGGTAAGACATACACATAGAAGGAGCCAACCTGAAACCACCCAAACGGAGGAGACAGACTATGAATACCCTGACAAGTATTTACCAAGATATTGCCCAGCGCACAGCGGGGGATATCTACATCGGCGTGGTGGGCCCGGCCCGGACGGGGAAGTCCACTTTTATCCAGCGGTTCATGGAGACGATGGTCCTGCCCAACATCCAGGACAGCTATCGACGGGATCGAGCCCGGGACGAGCTGCCCCAAAGTGGGTCTGGACGAACGGTGATGACCGCCGAGCCAAAATTTGTTCCTGAGGAGGCAGCCCAGATTGATTTGGAGGGAGGCGGGTCCTGTGCGGTGCGCCTTGTGGATTGCGTAGGTTATCTGGTCCCCGGTGCGGTGGGCCAACTGGAGGATGATCTGCCCCGAATGGTCCGCACCCCCTGGTTCCCCCAGGAGATCCCCATGGCTGAGGCAGCGGAGATCGGCACCCGGAAAGTGATCGCAGAGCACGCCACCATTGGGCTGGTGGTGACGACCGACGGCACCGTGACCGATCTGCCTCGCGAGTCTTATTTGGAGGCAGAAGCCAGGGTTGTGGCAGAGCTGAAAGAACTGGGAAAACCCTTCCTGCTTCTGCTCAACTCTACCCGTCCTGAGGCCCAGGAGACCCAGGCTCTGCGGGAGGAACTGGCAAAGCAGTATGATGTGACCTGTCTGGCGGTAAGCTGCCTGGACCTGGACCAGCGGACGGTAACGGAGGTCCTTCAGTCAGTGCTGTTTGAGTTTCCCCTGGAGGAGCTGCAAATTTTCCTGCCGGACTGGGTAGATGCGCTGGCTGCGGACCATCCCATTAAGGAAGAGGTGTTTGAGAGCATCCGGGGCACCATGGACCAGCTCAAACGAATTCGGGATGTGGCCCCGGCAGTGGAGCAGATGGCCCAGTGTGAACATGTGATTGCGGGGGAAGTGACGGCGATGCGCCTGGGGGCTGGCAGCTGTCAGGCGAAACTCTCTTTGCCCCGGCGGCTCTTTTACGAGACGATGTCTCAGCAGACGGGCTTTCCCATTCACAACGATGGGGAACTGCTGAGTCTGTTGCGTGAGCTGGCCCAGGTGCAATCCCAGTATAAGAAGGTGGCAGCTGCCATGGAAGAGGTGCGTGCCACAGGCTACGGCATTGTCATCCCGGATGCGGAGGAACTGGAACTGGCCGAGCCAGAGATCATCAAGCAAGGCAGCCGTTATGCGGTGCGTCTGCGGGCCAATGCGCCCAGCATCCACATGATTCGGGCAGACATCCAGGCAGAGGTCTCCCCCATTGTGGGCAGCGAGAAGCAGTCGGAGGATATGTTGGGCTTCCTGCTGCGGGAGTTTGAGGGGGAACCGCAGCGGATCTGGCAGTCAAACATCTTTGGGCGGTCGTTCCATGAGCTGATTAACGAAGATCTGGCCTCCAAACTGAAGCACATGCCAGAGGATGCTCGAGAGAAGATGCGGCAGACCCTGGAGAAGATCATCAATGAAGGCTCCGGTGGTCTGATCTGCATTATTCTCTGATGGTGCTGGCCATAGACGGGCCGGAATTCCCCATTGATTTTTTGAAGTGTGACCATTATAATAAGGAAAACACGCAGGAGACCGGCAGGTATGCTGGGCGGAACAGGGGGAGCGCACCATGATTCTGACCGTTGACATTGGCAACACAACCATGACGATGGGACTGTATACCCCAGAAGGGAAGTTGCAGTTTCGGGGGTCGATCAAGACCGATAAAAACAAGACACGGGACCAGATTGCCATTGACCTGCTGGATATGTTCCGTCTCTACCAGGCGGATATTTGCAGCATCACAGGGGCGGTGGTATCTAGTGTGGTGCCTCCTATGACGGGGGCGATGGCAGATGCCATTGAGCAGCTTGGTGGTGTGCGGCCGATGATCGTGGGGCCAGGGGTAAAGACGGGGATGAACATTCTTGCGGAAGTGCATAACCAGTTGGGGGCAGACATTGTCGCCTCCTCGGTGGCAGCTTTGCAGAAGTACCCGCAGCCCATCATCGTCATCGACATGGGCACTGCAACCACGCTGTCCTATCTGGGGGAGAGTACATATAAAGGTTGTGTGATTATCCCTGGGGTGCGGATTGCAGTGGAAGCCCTCTCCGGCCGGGCAGCGGAACTGCCCCACATTTCTCTTGAGGAGCCGCCGTCCATCTTTGGCCGCTCTACCATTGATGCCATGCGATCAGGGGTTCTCTATGGCAACGCGGGGATGATCGACAGCATGATTGCCCGCATGGAGGAAGCAGCGAAGCCGGTGGCCACGGTGGTCATGACGGGCGGACACGCTGCGCTGATTCAAAAGTATTGCAAGCGGGAGATTCTGATTGACGAAAATCTTCTGCTGGATGGACTCTATTATTTATACCAGAAGAATCAGGATCGCCGCCGGAAAAAGAGCGACTGAGCCTGCCTCAAAGCCCCCCTGCCATCTTTGTTGTTTGGCAGGGGGGCTTTGCAGCCGGGGGTAGCAATGCAGATTTTTCCGGGTTATGGCAGTGGAAACGGAAAGGGGAAGAAAAAAATTCTTCAAAAAATGAAAAATTTTTGTTTTCCTCTTGCAAATTTGCAGGATTCTCACTATAATGTGTCACCGAGAATGAATTATCTTGAAAAAACTTCATGGGAGGCCTGCTGATATGAAAGCACTGTCCACACAAGCCCGGTCTGTTCGGGCTTCCACCACCATGGCGATTGACACCCAGTTTAAGAAGATGCGTGCAGAAGGCATCGACGTGATCGGCTTCAGTGTGGGTGAACCTGATTTCCCTACCCCGGAGCATATCAAGCAGGCCGGTATCCGGGCCATTGAGAACGACCAGACCAAATACACCCCTACCCCCGGTACCCTGAGTTTGCGTCAGGCAGTGGCCAAACGGATGAAAGAGGACTGGGATTTGGACTATACCACCGATGAAATTGTAGTCACTGGCGGCGGCAAGCCGATCCTCTATGGTGCGCTGAAGGTGCTTCTGGACCCAGGGGACGAGGTGATCCTGCCAGCACCTTACTGGGTGAGTTACTATGAACTGATTAAAATGGCCGGTGGAGTGCCTGTGGTGGTGGAGACAACGGAAGCATCGGGGTTCAATCTGACCCCCCAGCAGCTGCGTCAGGCGATCACCCCCAAGACCAAGGCGCTGCTGCTGAACAGTCCGTCCAATCCCACAGGGATGATTTACAGTCGGGAGCATTTGGAGGCCATCGCACAGGTTTGTGTGGAAGCAGATCTGTATGTCATTGCCGATGAGATGTACAGCAAGCTGGTTTTTGACAACAAAACCTTTGTCTCCTTCCCCAGTCTGTCACCGGCGGTAAAAGACCGGACCATCCTGGTCAACGGTGCTTCCAAGACCTACGCCATGACAGGCTGGCGGATTGGGTTTGCCGCGGCCAGCCGGGAGATCGTCCAGGTGATGAGCAATTATTTCAGCCACAGTCTCTCTGGCACCTGCTCCATTGCACAGGCTGCCGCCGAGGAGGCGTTTGGAGGCTCTCAGGTGGAGATTGAGGCTATGCGTCAGGCGTTTGAAGAGCGGCGCAACTATCTGTATGGCCGGATGTCTGCCATCCCTGGGGTGCATCCTGTGCGGTCAGAGGCCACGTTCTATATGCTTATGAATATTGAGCAGCTCATTGGCAAGACCCTTTATGGAGAAGTGATTCACGATGCGGATGATTTTGCCAACGTCTTTCTCCGGGAGGGGCTGGTGGCAGTGGTGCCCTGCACTGGTTTTGGTGCGCCTCACTATGTGCGGTGGTCCTTTGCCGTTTCCATGGAGAACATTAAGGAGGGGCTGGACCGTCTGGAACGATTCCTCCAGAACGCTTGAGCCGGACGCGATATAACGACGAGACAAGAGCAGCGGACTTCCCGATGGGAGGTCCGCTGTTTTGCTGTGGGGGATTGTCTCTTGGGTTGTTTTGTGATAAAATGACCAACGATCCCTCTCAGGGCTCTGGGCCTGGGAGGGATTTGTGCGATATAGACAGATGAGAGAAGAGAAAGCGAGTGTGATGAGGATGGCCGGACTGGTTGCCCTAGAAAAAATGGTGATGCTAGTGCTGCTGATGCTGGTGGGGTTTGCCACAGCGAAGGCCAAGTGGGTGGATGGCGCATTTAGTCAGCGAGCCAGTCATTTGGTGGCCAATGTGTTCATTGTGGCAACGATCCTCTCCTCGGTGGTGGGGATGAAGCCTCAGATGGCGGGCAAGGAACTGGTGTTGGTGGTGGCGTCCGTGTTTCTCCTCTTTGGCATTGGCGGAGTGCTTGGCTGGGGGATTGCTCGGCTGCTGCCTCTGGACAAGCAGGACCGAACGGTGGCGTGGCTGTCAGTATTTTTTATGAATAATGTGTTCATTGGCTTCCCTGTGATTGAGGCGCTATTTGGGACACAAGCGATTTTCTGTGCCTCGTTGTCCAATCTGCCATTTAATCTGCTGCTGTTTTCCATTGGGACCACGCGGCTTCGGGCAGGTCATGGACGGATGACACTGCGGGAGGTCTTTTCCCCTGCATTGATAGGAACCTTAATCGCCATTGTCATCTTTCTGTTTCGGATTCCGGTGCCTGGACTAGTAGGGGACACCGTTCAGGCTTTGAGTGGCGCTACGGTGCCGCTGTCGATGATTATTGTAGGCATTTCCCTCAGCCAGGTGCCTGTGGGACAGGCGTTGCGGGATTGGAAAGCGTATGCGGTCAGTTTGGTGCGGTTGATTTTGTGTCCGATTGTAGTGCGGCTGGTGCTGGGGCTGTTTCTGGAAGGGATGGCGTTGGGGGTATTGACGGTGATTGCCTGCTGTCCCAGCGCGGCGATGATTACCATTCTGTGTGTGCGGTATGGGATGGATGATACGTTTGCCTCTCGGGTGAACTTCCTGAGTACCATTTTGTGTGCGGTGACGCTGCCGGTGATGACGTCACTGATTCTGTGACTGCTGGTGGCCGGGGAACAGAGTTGTTTTTTAAGGAGGAATTGTTTTATGCTGTTGTCGGCGGAACACATCAGCTTGAACTTTGGGCTGAAGCAGCTGTTGGATGATGTGACCCTCTATCTCAACGAGGGGGATAAAATAGGGATCATTGGCATCAACGGCACAGGGAAGAGCAGTTTTCTCAAGGTGCTGTCTGGTCAGCAGGTTCCCGATCAGGGGACAGTTGCCCTGGACCCAAATGTTCAGCTCTCCTGTCTGTCCCAGAACCCGCCTATGCAGCCGGGGGCTACGGTGTTGGAGCAGGTTTTTGCAGCCTTTTCCCCAGAGGTCCGGGCGCTCATGGAGTATGAGGCCAAGGCGATGCTCACCCGCTTAGGGATCACGGACTTTGCCCGGCCGGTGGAGACGCTGTCGGGAGGGCAGCGCAAGCGAGTTGCCCTGGCGGCGGTGCTGCTCCACCCGGCGGATGTCCTGATTCTGGATGAGCCGACCAACCATCTGGATAGTGATATGGTTCTTTGGCTGGAGGAGTATTTGCGAAAATTTACTGGTGGTCTGATTATGGTTACCCACGACCGTTATTTTCTGGAGCGGGTGTGCAACCGGATTACGGAGTTGTCCCACTGTCATATTCGGCATTATGCGGCGAACTATTCCAAATACTTGGCATTAAAGACCCAGCAGGAGGAGATGGAGCAGGCAGCCCAGCGTAAGCGGCAGTCCATTCTGCGGGTGGAGTACCAATGGATTATGCGAGGTGCCCAGGCCAGGCGGACCAAGAATAAGGACCGCATTGCTCGTTATGAGCAGCGCAAGGCCCAAGCTGGTCCAGAGGTTGATGGGGCAGTGCAGATGGTCACGGTTTCCAGCCGACTGGGGCGCAAGACGGTGGAGCTTACGGAAGTGAGCAAAGCGTTTGGGGACAAAGTGGTGTTGGATCGCTTTTCTTATGGGGTAGCCCGGGACGACCGTGTGGGCATTGTGGGCCGCAATGGTGCGGGCAAGTCAACCCTGCTCAACCTCATTGCGGGGAAATTGGCTCCTGACAGCGGGCAGGTGGAATGGGGGGAGACGGTACGCATTGGGTATTTTTCCCAAGAGGGCCGGGAGTTGGACCCGACGCAGCGGGTGTATGATTTCATCCATGAGATTGCTGGCCAGGTAAAGACACGGGAGGGGAATTTTTCTGCCACACAGATGATGGAACGGTTTCTGTTCCCCACCCAGCTGCAAGGGCAGCCCATTGGGAAACTTTCAGGAGGAGAGCGGCGACGGCTGTATTTGTTGTCAGTGCTGATGGAGGCCCCGAACATTTTGCTGCTAGACGAGCCGACCAATGATTTGGATGTGACCACGCTGGCCATTTTGGAGGAGTATTTGGAGACGTTTCCCGGAGCGGTGCTGGCGGTCTCCCACGACCGGTATTTTCTGGATAAGATGGCCCATCAAATTTTTGCAGTGGGAGAGCATGGTTGTGTGCGCCGGTACACGGGGAATTTTAGTGATTACTTGGAAAAGCGGCGGCAAGAGGAGCGGTCGGAAGAGAAAGCAGAGAAAAAGGCGGTGTCGGGGAAACCTGTCCGGCAGAAAAAATTGAAATTCACGTTTAAGGAGCAGCGGGAGTACGACACCATTGAGGAGGACATTGCTGATTTGGAGAAGCAGATCAGCGCCCTGGAAGGGGAGATGGCGGCCTGTGGCAGTGACTATGTCAAACTCCAGGAGCTGACGCAGGAACAGGATAGGGTGAAGGAAGCGCTGGAAGAGAAGATGGAGCGCTGGCTCTACCTGACCGATCTGGCTGAGCGGATTGCAGCCCAGGAGGAATTGTAAGTTCATTCTGTTGGGATACATTGCATAACATACAGCACAAACAACGCCGCTGGATGGTCCAGCGGCGCTGTTTGTGTGTTGCGGTAGATGGGATCAGTCCTGTGGGGTCAGCTGAGCGATACCCTGTTCGATGCGGCGCAGGGTCTCCTCTTTGCCGAGAATCTGGCACAGCTCCACCGCTCCACCGGGGGTAGTCGGCTTGCCGGAGACTGCCACGCGGACGGGCCACATGATACGACCATTTTTCAGGCCATTGGTCTCAGCCAGTTGGATCATGGCATCGTGGATGGCCGTAAAGGACCAGTCCTCAATGGCTTGAAAGACAGGCAAGACCAGATGGAGTGCTTCCAGAGAATTTTCTGGGTTGGTTTTCATCTTCTTGTGGCTGTACAGATCGTTGGTGTATGCTGGCAGCTGATCGAAGAAGTCCACCATGGGGGGGATTTCTGTCAGGGTATTCAGGCGGGTCTGTACCAAGGGGGCCACTAGAGAAAGGTCGATGGCAGGATTATGGATGGCCTGTTTCAGATAAGGTTCTGCTGCGGCCAGGAAGTCGGCGGGAGAGAGGGCTTTGATGTAGGCGCTGTTAAAGTAGTTGAGCTTTTCCAGGTCAAAGATCGCAGGGGACTTAGAGATGCCGGTGATGTCAAAGGCCTGTATCAGTTCATCCAGGGTGAAGAACTCCCGTTCAGCCAGGTCTCCCTTGGGAGACCAGCCCAACAGCGCCACATAGTTCAGGATGGCAGCGGTGAGATAGCCTTGGGACCGGAGATCCTCATAGGACGGGTCGCCATGCCGCTTGGACATTTTATGCTGTGCATCTCGCATCACAGGGGAACAGTGGATGTAGGTGGGGATGGGCCAGCCGAAAGCCTCATAGAGCAGGTTGTATTTGGGGGAGGAGGAGAGGTACTCACTGCCTCGGACCACATGGGTGATGCCCATAAGGTGGTCATCCACGACGTTGGCGAAGTTATAGGTGGGCAGACCATCTTGTTTGAGGAGCACCTGGTCGTCCAGGGTGTTGTTTTCCACGGTGATCTCCCCAAAGGAAGCATCGGAGAACGTGGTGCTTCCCTCATGGGGAATTTTCTGTCGGATTACATAGGGTTTTCCAGCGGCCAACTGGGCAGAGACGGCTTCTGGCGAGAGGGAGCGGCAGGGATCTTCTGCGTGGTCAAATGCGTCCCCTTCCGCCTCCGTCTTTTCGCAGAAGCAGTAGTAGGCATGTCCTTTTTCCACCAAAAGCTGGGCGTACTTGCCATATAGCTTCCGGCGCTGGGTTTGGATATAGGGTCCCACGGGGCCGCCTACGTCTGGGCCTTCATCGTGGGTCAGGCCACATTCGTTCATGGTGCGGTAGATGAGTTCTGTGGCGCCTTCTACCTGGCGGGTCTGGTCGGTGTCCTCTAAGCGGAAGAGGAAGGTGCCTCCTGCCTTACGGGCGATGAGCCAGGTGTAAAGGGCGGTGCGAAGGTTGCCCACATGCATGTATCCCGTGGGCGAGGGTGCAAAGCGGGTGCGGACGGAACCGGTGGGGATCCGGGCTTCCAGCTGGTCATACCAGGTCATATCCATAAACGGCCTCCCGATCAAATGAATTTTAGGATAAATCAGTCTAATTGCCCATATTCTAAAATTCACGGGGAGAATTGTCAAGGTTTATTGTTCCGATTCTTGCGCCAGACAGGTTGTTGTGGTAAGATAGAAAAGCATGAAAATGAGGCCCATGGGGCTTTTTTCGAACAAATAGAGGCACGCCTACGGAGGTATCTATGGAACAAGAGAAGAAAAAAATTATTTTCAGTGCCACCCAGCCCAGCGGAAAAATCACGTTGGGCAATTACCTGGGGGCGCTGCGCAACTGGGTGGATTTACAGGACGAGTATCACGCCTTGTACTGTGTGGCAGATGAACATGCCATTACCGTCCGGCAGGACCCTGCTGCCTTGCGTCGGCAGACGTTGGAGCTGTATGCACAGTTTATTGCCTGTGGTCTGGACCCTGAGAAGAGCATTATTTTCATCCAGTCCCACGTCCCCCAGCATGCGGAACTGGCCTGGACCCTGAACTGCTACACCATGTATGGTGAACTGAGCCGCATGACCCAGTTTAAGGACAAGTCTGCCACCCATGCTGACAATGTAAACGCTGGCCTGTTTACCTATCCCAGCCTCATGGCAGCAGATATCCTGCTTTACCAGACGGACCTTGTGCCTGTGGGAGAGGATCAGCGGCAGCACGTGGAGCTGACACGGAACATCGCCCAGCGGTTCAACGGCATCTATGGAGATGTGTTTGCGATGCCAGAGGCGTACATTCCCAAAGTAGCAGCCCGTGTCATGTCCTTGAGTGAGCCGGAGAAGAAGATGAGCAAGTCCAGTTCCAATGAGAACTCTTATATTTTGGTGATGGATCAGCCAGAGGTCATTCTGCGGAAATTCAAGCGGGCGGTCACGGACAGTGAGGGGGGCATTTATCGGTCCCCGGACAAGCCTGGCGTGTCCAATCTGATTGAGATTTATGCTGCTGTCACCGGCAAGACCCCGGAAGCGGTAGAACAGGAGTTTTCTGGCCAGGGATATGGCACGTTTAAACCTGCGGTAGGGGAGGCTGTGGCTGAGACCCTGCGTCCTATCCGGGAGGAGACAGAGCGGCTGCTGGCAGACAAGGGGTATCTGGAAAGCCTGTACCGTCAGGGGGCAGAGAAAGCCGCAGCGCTGGCCAACCGGACTTTGCGGAAAGTCCATAAAAAGGTGGGGTTTGTCCCCCGATGACTCTCAGCGCCAAAGGAGTGTAGAAGCAATGCGAATGGAACTGACGGCCATCGGCTGGATCGCAGCGGCTCTGGTGGTGGCGCTGCTGATCTCGTTTATCGCCACCCCTGTGGTCAAGTCCATAGCCCAGATGGTGGGTGCCATCGACGTACCCAAGGACAACCGCAGGATGCACAGCCATCCCATCCCGCGTATGGGAGGACTGGCCATTTTTCTGGGCTTTTTGCTCAGTACATTGATTTTCGTGCCCATGAGTCCTCCTTTTCGCGGGATGCTGCTGGGTGGAGTCATTATCGTCATTTTGGGCATTTTCGATGATATTTACGCGCTGCCTGCACTGCCGAAGCTGCTGGTGCAGATTGTAGCGGCTTTGGTGGCAGTGCTCCATGGCAACGTCATCCAGGTTCTGTCCAATCCCAATCTGCTCAGTGAAGATCCCTATTGGACCTTGGGTGCCCTTTCGATCCCTTTGTCGGTCATCTGGATTGTAGCCATTACCAATGCCGTCAACCTAATTGATGGTCTGGATGGTCTGGCCGTAGGCGTTGCCACCATCAGCTCCCTGACGATGCTGGTCATTGCGATGCTGGTCAGTGAGAGCGTGGTGGCCCTCATGATGGCTGCTCTGGCGGGAGGCTGTATTGGATTTATGCCTTACAATATGAATCCCGCCAAAATTTTTATGGGAGACACGGGGTCAACCTTCTTGGGGTTTGTGTTGGCCACGGTGTCCATTCAGGGGCTGTTCAAGTTTTATACCATCATTTCCTTTGCGGTACCGTTCCTGATGCTGGGCTTGCCTTTGTTTGACACCTGCTTTGCCATCCTGCGCCGTTTGTCGAAAGGCCAGAGTCCCATGGCGCCTGACCGCAGCCACGTCCATCATCGACTCATTGATATGGGATTTAACCAAAAGCAGGCGGTGGCGATTTTGTATGTAATCAGTGCCATTCTTGGTCTGTCGGCGGTGGTGCTGACCACCAGCGGTGCGCTGAAGGCTATGGTTTTGCTGTGTGCGTTGGGGTTTGCGGGGCTGATTGCAGGGAAACTCTTCCTGGTACACAACGAAACCCAATCGGAAACGTGGAACAAAAGAAAGGAGGAGGAGCATGGGGCTGAAAGTCATGACGATCTTCGGGACTCGTCCAGAGGCGGTGAAAATGGCACCTCTGGTGAAGGAGCTGGAGAGCCGAGAGGAGATTGAGAGCATTTGCTGCATCACAGCCCAGCACCGACAGATGCTGGATGATGTTCTCTCTCTCTTTTCCATCACCCCGCACTATGATTTGGATATCATGGAGGCTGGCCAGAGTTTATATACCATCACCAGCAAGTGTCTGCTTGGTCTGGAAGAGGTATTTTCCCGGGAAAAGCCAGATCTGGTTCTGGTCCATGGGGATACCTCGACAACCTTTGCAGGGGCGCTTGCAGCCTTTTATCAAAAAATCGCAGTGGGTCATGTGGAGGCTGGGCTGCGGACAGGAGACCGTTACTCCCCCTTCCCCGAGGAGATGAACCGCACCCTGGTGGGAGACTTGGCCCAGTACCATTTTTGTCCCACGCCTGCCAATCGGGAAAACCTGGAGCGAGAGGGCATTCGAGAAGGTATTTTTCTCACTGGCAACACGGTTATTGATGCCTTAAAGACCACGGTTCAACCCAATTACCATTTCCGCACCGGGCTGCTGAATACGTTGGATTATACTGGCCGGAAGGTCATTCTGGTCACTTGTCATCGGCGGGAGAACTATGGCCAGCCCATGACCAATATTATGAAAGCCTTGCGCCGTGTGGCAGAGGATTTCCCACAGGTGGAACTGGTGTATCCAGTTCATCTGTCCCCCGTGGTTCAGCAGGCCGCACAGAAGGAGCTGTCAGGCCATGAACGGATTCATCTGATTGATCCTCTCACACCAGATGAGATGCACAATCTCATGGCGCGGGCTTCCTTTGTGATGACAGATTCTGGAGGGCTTCAGGAGGAGGCGCCTGCTCTGGGCCGTCCGGTGCTGGTGCTACGCCGCGAGACCGAGCGTCCAGAGGCTGTGGCAGCAGGTACGGTCTGTCTGGCAGGGACGGAGGAGGAGGCGGTCTATGCCCAGGCTGCCCGTCTGCTCACCGACGCTGGGGCTTATGATGCCATGGCGAAGGCGGTCAATCCCTATGGAGATGGCTTTGCTTGCCGACGCATTGTGGACGCTATTTTGTGGGGGGCTGGTTTGTCTCCCCGGCCGCCGGAGGAATTCTCTGTCTAAGGAACTGCCAGGAAAGGGGCGTTGGCCATGGAGCAAAAAAACCGCACGTTTCTGGTCGCGGCCATCGCAGTGACCATTTTGGTCGCTGTCTTTGTTAGCATCGTTCTGCCTGCTGTCACTGGCCGAGTCCCCAAAGTTTTCCTGCCCGATGTGAACCAGCAGACTAGTCAGGGGGCAGAGAACTACCTGTCAGTGGCGGTCACACCTGCAACGGTGCAGGAGGTCATAGCCAGCCTATCCCGGCCGGAAAGTTATCGCTGTATCCTCACAGTGAGTTTATACTGGGAGGGAGGCCAGAGTACGGATAAGGTGGAGATTTGGGCCGACGGGGACTATATTCGTACTGCCGTGACCACAGGGGGAAGTGTGCAATACCGAGTGGTAGGGGATGGTAAGCTTCGCCTCTGGTACGCTGGAGACCAAACCTGGCAGGAGACCGATGCCCAAGCAGGCACGGCAGACCTGGCACAGCGGATTCCAACCTATGAAGATGTGTTGGATTTGCCGACAGAGCAGATCATTTCTGCTGGGTATGAAGAGAGAAATGGTGCCTACTGCATCTTTGTGGAGGTAGACAGGAAGCAGGACATCCGGGACTGCTATTGGATCGACACAGCCAGCGGTCTGCTGTGCGGCGCAGAGACCTATGAAGGAAACCGCAAGGTTTATGAGATGACTCAGATTGAGTTTGTAGCTCCTTTGGAGGGAGGGACGGTTTTTTCGCTCCCAGATGGCACGGTGCTGCATGAAAGCTCAATCACTGCTGTCCCGTAGCAAGAGCAGGGCCAGACCCAGCAGGAGGACCAGATCAAAATTGTCTCCCTCTCGCCAGAGGAGGAAAAGGATGAGCAGCAGCAGCAGATCGCCGCTGTCCCACTTGTCCAGGCCCAGTTTGCTCAGCAGCCCAGAGAGTCCTTTGCTGCCCAGTTTGCCACCCAGCAGGGAAGAGAAAACAGTGTCAGATCCCGGGGGATGTTCCTCCGGGATCTTTTCATAGGGGCCATCCCCAGGGATGTATGCGTTATAAATGGAGCTCACCCTCCTTCCACAGGCGATAGGCCTGCCGGGCCGCCCGCGACAGCCCAGCCAGACGCATGGCCCGATCCAGTTTTTCCTGGCGAGCTGGGCGCAGATAGGGCCGCAGAGCAGTCAAAAGGGCATCGGCCTGTGGATCGCGTCCCTCTTGGACGAGAGACATCAGGCGGCCCAGCTGTCCCAGCTGATCGGGGTTGAAGAAGGAAGGGGGGATGCTATGCTCGGCATCTGGTGGCTGAGGAATATCCTGTTGGGATTCCTGGTCCTGGTTTGGATCATCCCCGTTTAGCCCCAACTTCCCTGCCAGAGACATGATCTGTCCCATGGCATCGGGATCTGTCAGCAGGGTGTTCAGGGCATCTTCCAGGTCAGCCATGCTCCCCCCTCCTTTCTCAGTGTTTGCCTGGTTCCTGATTCAGGGTTTGGTTTAGGTCCTCCATGGCCTTGGCAGCCTGCGGATCTTTTGACAACTCCTGTAAGACCCCGTTCAGGGCAGAGGGGTCCCCTTGGAGAGCGGCTTTGGCCGCCGATTGGAGGCGCTGGGTGTTTTTGCGCTGTAAGGATTGGAGTACCCTGCGGGTTTCTGGATTGTTCAGCAGTTGGCGCACGGCTTTCTGGTCTTCCAGCAGCCGTCGGGCCTGGGGATCTTTTCCCAGGGCTTGGGTAAAATCATCCATAAAATCAAAGGCTCCTTCCGAGTGTTGCTGCTTCAGTATATGTTCTCAGGTGAGGCAATGTGCTTGTTGAATGGAAGAAAAAGAAAAATAGTTCTGGAAAAAAAGGCGCAAATGTGCTATCATTTCCCCACTGTCTCTGGCACCTTGCGGGAGACAGATTTCCGACAGATCATTAGGAGGACAGGACATGCTCATGGCCATTGATGTGGGGAACACCAACATGGTGTTCGGCCTTTTGGAGGGAGAGAAGCTCATCGGCAGTTTTCGTTTGATGACAGATGCCAACCGCACCTCAGACGAGATCGGGCTGATAGCATGTCAGTATTTTCGCCGCTTCAACCTTACCACCGACCAGATTAGTGATATCATCATCGCCTCTGTGGTGCCCCAGGTGATGTATACCCTTACCAGCGCAATGGTGAAGTATTTTGGGAAAAAGCCCATCATCGTGGATGAAGATGTTTCTTCTGGCATTTATTACGAGGGAGAGGATCACTTAGGGGCAGACCGATCGGTTTCCTGCGTTGCTGCAATGGAAAAATATGGAAAGCCTTTGGTGGTGCTGGATTTCGGGACTGCCACCACAGTGGATGCGCTGGATGCACAGGGCACTTATCTGGGCGGCTGTATCCTGGCGGGGATTCGGGTTTCAACGGATGCGCTTTTTCATCAGGCGGCAATGCTGCCCCGGATAGAACTTATCTGCCCCCAGTCGGTGCTGGGACAGAACACCGTTTCCCAGATTCAGGCAGGGTCAGTGATGGGATATATTGGTGCCATTGAGTATCTCATCCGTCATACGAAGGAGGAGATGGGATGCGGTTCAGAGGGAAAGGTAGTGGCCACTGGCGGCTTGGCTCGGATGATTGCGGACAATACAAAACTGATCGATGTAGTGGACGGGCAGTTGATTTTGGATGGTCTGCGGATTATTTACGAGCGGTATAAAAAGGAACAAAACAGGCAGTGAAGCCGCATAGAACACAGGCAGCAGAGCGCGCTTTGCTGCCTGTGTTTTTATGTAGAAGAGCGAGAGGTTATTCTGTGCAGCTGCCGCAGGGCATGTTTTCTCTACTGTTGAGGAATCTTGGGATAAAGATTGACATTTTCTCAATCAGGTTTTACAATGGTGTCGAATGTTTGGCCTGTACTTCGGCGCGGGCGCAAATATGATATCAATGGAGGTAAGGACATGAAGTTTTCCAGCAAAGTAAAGAAGTGCGGTCTGTCTCCCATGCGTAAGTTCCATCCCTACGCAGTAGCGGCAGAAGCCAAGGGCCGGAAGATCTATCACTTGAATATCGGTCAGCCCGATGTGGAAACGCCCCCTCAGTTTTTTGAGGCTGTACGTGAGTTCAGTCAGTCTGTTTTGGAGTATGCACCCTCTCCCGGAATGCCCGAGTTGATCGACGCCATCCAGAAGTACTACGACAATCTGAACATGCACTTTGAGAAGGATGAAATCCTCATCACCACGGGTGGTTCTGAGGCGTTGGCCATCATCTTCCAGTGTATTTTGGATGATGGTGACGAAGTGCTCATCCCAGAGCCTTTCTATCCCAACTATGCTACCATGGTCAATACCACCGGCGGCAGCATCCACCCCATTCCTACTTCCCCCGAGGAGGGATATCGTTACGCAGACCGTGCCAAGATCGAGGCACAGATCAATGAACATACCCGCGCCATCGTCTGCACCAATCCTGGCAATCCTACTGGTGTGGTGCTTACCCCAGAAGAGCAGCGCATGATGTGTGACATTGCCAAGGAACATGATCTGTTCATCATTGGCGACGAGGCATATCGTGAGTTTGTCTATGCTGGTGAGCCGCTGCAGTCCTTTGGTGAGTACACCGATGCAGCAGAGAATGTTATTGTCATCGACACGGTCTCGAAGCGGTTCTCTGCCTGTGGTGCCCGCGTGGGTGCCATTTTGAGCCGGAACCATGACCTGCTTGCTGAGGCAATGAAGTATTGTCAGGCTCGTCTGTCCGTTGCTACGCTGGATCAGTTGGCTTCTGCTGCCTTGTATAACGTGGGGCCTGAGTACTTTGCTGCGGTTCGTGAGGAGTACAAGCGCCGCCGTGACACCGTGGTAGGCAAGCTGGCTGAGATTCCCGGTGTGGTTTGTGAATGCCCCAAGGGAGCATTTTATGTCATGGCCGCTCTGCCTGTGGATGACGCAGACAAGTTCCAGCAGTGGCTGCTGGAGGAGTTTGAGGACAATCATGAAACGGTCATGTTTGCCCCCGGTGAGCCGTTCTATGGGACGCCTGGTAAGGGGAAGAATGAGATCCGTATTGCCTATGTGCTCAAACAGGCCGATCTGGAGCGGGCGATGGACCTGCTGGCCAAGGGCATCAAGGCATACAACGAGAAGAAGTAAATGCGCTTTCCCACCCCATGATATCCGAATAGATCGTAATAAAGAAAAGCCCTGTGATGGTTTGAACCGGACCAGTAAAAACAGACAATGAAAAAACACCCCCTGCTGTAGGATAATAAAAACTACAACAGGGGGTATCATTATGGCCAAAAGAAAGTACACACATCAAAGAAATTGAGCCAGAGCTGTTGGCTATGCGTAAAAAGGGTGTGCTGCTTTTGCGAGAGGGAGTTCAGTTTGCTGTGCGAGAATTTGTCTTTACGGACAGATCTTGCACGGATAAAGGGAGGGGGGTTACTTCAGGGCAAAGTAGCCCAGCACCACAAGACCTAAGACGATCCGGTACCACCCAAACACTTTGAAGTCGTGTTTTTTGATGTATCCCATGAGGAACTTGATGACCACAAGGGAGACGAGGAAGGCCACCAGGCATCCCACAAAAAGGGTGACAAGTTCCATCTGGGTCAGGACGAAGCCGAATTTTAGGAGTTTGAACAGGCTCAGGCCGAACATTACCGGGACAGCCAGGAAGAAGGTGAACTCGGCCGCGGCGATGCGGGAGACCCCAATGAGCAGGGCGCCGATGATGGTGGACCCGGAACGGGAGGTACCAGGGATGATGGACAACACCTGGAAGAGACCGATGAGGAAGGCTGTTTTGTAACTGATCTCTGCCAGGGTCTGGATCTTGGCGGAACGGGTTTTGTTCCAGTTTTCGATGAGAATGAAGCCGACGCCATAGAGGATGAGGGCAGCGGCAATGACCATAGGGGTGTGGAGGTGGGCCTCGATGTAGTCGTCAAAGAGGATGGTTACTACGGCACCAGGGATGCAGGCAACCACCACCTTGCACCAGAGCTGGATGGTGTCCCACTGAACAGGGGACTGGGTTGGGGTTTTGCGGCGGAAGGGCCACATTTTCTCCCAGAAAAGAAGGACCACGGCCAAGATCGCGCCCAGCTGGATCACCACAAAGAACATATCTTTGAAGGCAGCACTGACGTTCATCTGTAAAAACTCGTCCACCAAAAGCATGTGTCCGGTGCTGCTGATGGGGAGCCATTCTGTGATTCCCTCCACGATGCCCAGGAAAATGACTTTCAGCACTTCAATGGCTTGCTGCATTGTAATCTCCTCCTTGCTGGATTGGCTGCTATGGTTGTTGTATGGGGCAGGGGGCTGGTCTATGCCTGTCTCGGCGAGAAAAGGAGGATGCCAGGAGGGATAACAGAGGGGGAAACTGGCATACTCTTTTTGGGTGATTGGATGAAAAAAAGAACGATTTTGACGTATATCCTCTTTCTGGTGATTCCTCTGGCAGTGGGTGGTGTGACGGGGATGATGGTCTACCATGGAATGCCGACCTATCAGCAGCTGGAAAAGCCCAGTTTTACGCCGCCGGATGTTCTCTTCTCTTTGGTTTGGAACCTTTTGTATCTTTTGATGGGAGTGGGGGCGGCTCGAGTCTGGCTGACCCAAAAACCAGAGCGGCAGAAGAGTCTCCTGCCGTTTGCGTTGCAGCTGATGGTGAATTTTTTCTGGTCTGTCTGGTTTTTCGGCCCAGGGTGGTATCTGCTGGCCTTCCTGTGGCTGCTTCTGCTGTTGTGGTTGATCCTCTGGATGATGGCATCCTTTGCGCGGGTGGATTTGCTGGCAGCGCGGCTTCAGATTCCCTATTTATTGTGGACGGGCTATGCAGCAGTGCTGAACTTTGGGGTGTTTCTCCTCAACCAGTAGCAGTCACTCAGGGTTGGGTGGGCAGTTGTTCTCGGAGGACCTGCGCGAAGGCGGGGAGGTCTTTGTTCAGGCGCAGGATACGGCCGGAGCGATCCTGGAAGCAGTGTTCGGAGTCTCCTTCAAAGACGATCTCTCCCTGAGGATTTTCCATCACATAATGCAAATACAAGCGCACACCGGTGAACCGGGTGAGGGTAACCTGAATGGAGATGACCTGGGGGAAGAGGGTAGGCTGCTTGTACTTGACGCTGAGGGAAGTAATAGGGGATACGGCCCCCAATGCCTCTAATCTGTCGAGTCCCCAGCCGAGCTGGGCCAGATAGTCTACCCGAGCCTCCTCCATCCAACGGATGTAATTGCTGTGGTGGACGATGCTCATTTGATCGGTTTCGTAGTATTGTACTGTGTGTTGATAGGCTTCCATAGCCGGCCTCCTTTGCTTGAGGGGGAAAACAAAAGAGAGCCGGAACCATTGTTTGACCAATGTTTCCGGCTCTCCGCAACTTGGTGCGGATGACGGGACTTGAACCCGTACGTCATAGACACACGCCCCTCAAACGTGCCTGTCTACCAGTTCCAGCACATCCGCATTTTTGGTTGCTTGAATAGTATAAGTTTTTTTGGGTGTTTTGTCAATCCCTTTTTCGTTTTTTATGGAAAAAACTTCTCCCCCGGCAGGGAAGGAACCGGGGGAGAAGGGGGTTACACCTTCAGAGAGGGAGGATAGATGCCTTTCTGATGAAGATCCTGGAGGGCTTGGGCGACCACGGGCCGATCTTCCTGATAGGTCACACCGAACCAGACCGCGTCTGTGTGCAGCACGGCCACATCCAGTTGTCCGCTGGAAATGAGGCGGTCTACCAGAACGGGCAGGAGACACTCGGCCTTGATTTCCTCGGGAGCCAGGGTTTGGAGGAACTGGTGGAAGTAGTCCTGCATCTGGGAAAAAATCCAGGGAGTGAAGCCCCAGAAGTTCATGGAGACTACGCTGTCCGGGTCCAGGGGCAACTCGTGATTGGGATCAGCAGTGTCGGTGATTCGTCCATCGGGATATTTTTTGATTTTTAAGGTTTCCTTGACTTTGCCCAAACTGCCGTTGTTGACCTGACAGACACCACGGGAGACGGTGCCATTGTCGCTGACGGTGTTTTTGAGCCGATAGCCTACCATCGCTGCCTGTCCAGAGGGGGCGAGGGCGAGGAGCTTTTCCAGCATAGTGGAGAAGGCGGAGACGCCATAGTAGTCATCGGCGTTGATAATCGCGAAGGGCTCATTGACCACGTTCTGGGCGCACAGGGCGGCATGGACGGTGCCAAAGGGCTTGGTTCTTTCTGGGGGGATGGCATAGAAGGCGGGGACACTGGTAAAGTCCTGAACAGCATAGGCCACTTCCACGGGTTCCCCCTGGGGGGTGGTCATGGATTGAATCCGGTCTCCGCACAGGGCGCGGATGGTGGCTTCCATGCCGGGCTTGATGATGAAGACGATTTTGTGGAAGCCAGCGCGTACCGCGTCGAAGATGGAATATTCCATGATGGCCTCACTGTGAGGTCCGATGCCGTCGGTCTGTTTTTCCCCGCCATAGCGAGAACCCATACCGGCGGCCATGATGACTAATGCAGCTTTCATAAGAATGATCTCTCCGTTTCCCCGCACAGGCGGGAGTTTTTTTCATTATACAATGGTTTTCTCCAAATTACCATACTATCTTATGCGGTCTTGGTGGAATTGGCGATCATTCTCTGTAAAGACAGTCGATGGGAGAAAAAAAGAAAACGTGGGAAATAAAAAACACCTGACTGGCCAGGAGAAATGTGGTATCATGAAAAAAAGAGCAAAAATAGGAATCCATCTGCTGATAGGAGGTATCTTCATGAAACAACTTTCTTTGCGCTGGCATGGCCATGCCTGCTTCTCCGTAACCTGTGATGAGTTCACTGTGGTGATCGACCCCTATGAGGATAACTATGTGCAGGGGTTTTCTCCTCTGCGACTAACAGGGGATCTGGTCCTCTGCTCTCACCAGCACAATGACCACAATGCGGCAGAGATGGTGACGTGTCGCACAGGCCGGAAGAATCCGTTCCAGATTACGCCGATTTCTACCTTCCACGACCCGGAACAGGGGGCTTTGCGAGGGGAAAACACCATTCATCTGCTTCAGGCTGGAGATCTGCGGGTCGCACATTTTGGGGACATTGGCTGTGCCCTTACCCCAGCCCAGGCGGCGGAGCTGAGGGGATTGGATGTGGCAATGATCCCTGTGGGTGGAGTCTATACCATTGATGCTCGTGGGGCCAAGGAATTGGTGGATATCATCCAGCCCAAGGTGGTTGTGCCCATGCACTACCGGATGGGGGCGGTGGGTCTTCCCGCTGTGGCACCAGTGGAAGACTTTCTGGCGCTGGTGGAGGAGTATGTTTACTATCCGGGAGACACGCTTACAATAAACGCGGGAACGGAGCCGCAGGTGGCAGTGCTGAGCTATCAGGGCTGTATGTGAAGAAGAAAGCAACGGATGCTGAGGAGACAATCTTGGTGTCTGGTTGGACAAGGGCAAACCCCACGGCAAACTAAACTGCCGTGGGGTTTGCCTTTGTTTGTCAAAGCGCTCGGTGGAACTCACTGCGGATCTTACTTTTGCCACCCAGCGCACTGTCGATCATGCCCAAGAATTTTTCCCGATCGTCCGGGAGGGTTCCCTTTAGGGGCAGATAGTTGGAGGCGTGGTTGCTGGTGAAGTGGAAGGGGCCGTAGTTAAGCCCTGCTACCAAGGCACGGGTCTCCTCCAGATAGGCTCGTGGGCTAATGAGCTGAAAGCGACCTTCCTGGACGTCTTTGTACATGGGGGAGTTTGGTTCAGGCATATAGGAGAGACAGGAGACGTGGTTTGCCTGCATCTCGTTGAGTACCCGGATGGTCTCTTCCACATGGTGCTTTGCAGGCTCGCCAGGGCCGGCCAGACCCAGGATGACGGTGACCCAAAGATCAATCCCGGCGTTTTTCAGTAATGCGGCAGCCTGAAGCATCTGCTGTGAAGTGACACCTTTGTTGACCTTTTTCAAAAGGTCATCCCAGCCGCTTTCTACCCCCAGATAGGCCCGAGTGAGTCCTGCCTGACGCAGTTCGATGAGCTGTTCCTGGGTTTTGGTCATGGTGCTGCGGGTGCCGGCATAGACAGTCACCTGACGCAGATGAGGAAAGGCGGCATAGAGGGCTTCCAGGATCTGCAAGAGGTGCTCCTGGCGCATGACGATGGCATCCCCATCACACAGAAAGACTTTGTCAACCTTTTCTGGGCCGTAATATTCCCGCGCCATGGCGATGTCCTCGATGATTTCCTTCATGGGGCGCACATGGAACTTTTTTGTCTTGTACATTCCGCAGAAGGTACATTTGTTGTGGGAACAGCCCACGGTACATTGGAGCAGATAGCTGCGCCATTCTCCGGGGGGACGATAGATCTGACCTTCATAACGCATAAAAATTCCTCCTGACTCAATCGACCTGTGTGGCCGAGGGAATGATTTTTTTCAAAGATTTTTCGGCTTTTTTTCGGGGCAGCATGACCTCTCGCCCGCAGCCGATGCAGCGCAGGCGGAAATCCATGCCGACCCGGAGGACTTTCCATTGCCGGGCACCGCAGGGGTGTTCTTTTTTCATTTCCAGCACGTCGCCGGGTTGGATATCCATGGTTGTCACACCTCTCTTGGAAAACGGTGGGCAAGTTTTTGCCCATTGCTGAATAGGATTATGGCAGACTGCCCCTCTGTGGGGACGAGAAAGGAAGACGGCCTATGTCCAAATGGTATCCTCCAGAAGGGGGACTTCTTCAGACCCCGGAAAATCGGGCTGCCGTGACCAGTCTGGCTGCACTGCGCCGCTGCCAGGCGGCAGAAACTGTCCTAGAGGGTCGGGCAGTGCTGTGTACGCCGACGCATGATCTTGTGGTGCAGCTGGGGTCATTTACAGGCACCATTCCCCGGCAGGAAGCGGCCCTTGGCATCCGGGAGGGAACGGTGCGGGAGATCGCCATTCTCTCCCGCGTGGGAAAGCCGGTGGCGTGTACGGTGATGGAAACAGAGGGAGGACTTTTGCTTTCCCGCCGCCGGGCCCAGGAACTTGCGTTGGAAACCCTTCTGGATCTGCCGCTGGGGACGGTCCTGCCTGCCGTGGTTACTCATCTGGAGGGGTTTGGTGCTTTTGTGGATGTGGGGTGCGGGGTAACGTCCATGATCGGCATTGAGAACTGTTCGGTTTCTCGCATTGCCCATCCCAACCGACGCTTTGCGCTAGGGCAGGAAATCTGGGCGGTGATTACGGGGCGAGACCGGGCTTTGGGCCGGCTGTATCTTTCCCACAAGGAACTGCTGGGCACCTGGGCGGAGAACGTATCCTTCTTTGCGCCGGGGATGACGGTAGCGGGCTGGGTGCGGGGCGTGAAGCCCTATGGCACCTTTGTGGAGCTGGCCCCCAACCTGACAGGGCTGGCAGATCAGACGGAAGGTCTTGTGGAGGATGATCGGGTCAGTGTTTACATCAAAGCGATCCAGCCTGCTCGGCGAAAGATCAAGCTGAGCATTTTGGAACACTTGGCCGCGCCGACACAACCGGAGCCTTTTTCTTATTTTATCACATCTGGTCAACTGACCAACTGGGATTATGGGGCAGCGGTCAGCCGTCCCCTTTGATTCGCGCCCAGTAGGCTTTGGCAGTCTGTTCCGTTTTGTTCTCTCCGTATTGGTAGTATACCCGGTCTTTGATGGGATCGGGGAGATACTGCTGTTTGACGTAGTGGTTTGGATAGTCGTGAGCGTAGCGATAAGTTTGACCGTGTCCCAGCTTAGCAGCACCAGGATAGTGGGAATCCCGCAGGTGAGCGGGCACCTCGCCGGTGTTTCCTGTCCGAAGATCGGCCATGGCCTGGTCGATGGCTTGGATGGCGCTGTTGGATTTGGGCGCTGTGGCCAAAAAGAGGGTTGCCTGGGCCAATGGGAGCCGGGCTTCTGGCAGACCCAGCATATTGGCACTGTCTACGCAGGCTTTGACTACAGCGACGGCTTGGGGGTGGGCCAATCCGATATCCTCACTGGCCATTACCATCAAACGGCGGCAGGGGGAAATGAGGTCTCCTGAGGCCAGGAGCCGGGCAAGATAGTGAATGGCGGCATCGGGATCAGATCCCCGGATGGATTTTTGAAACGCAGAGAGGATGTCGTAATGGCTGTCGCCGTCCTTGTCGTAGCGGTTGGCGGAGGGTTGGGCTACGGCAGCGGTTTCGGCCAGGGTAAGGACGATGGTCTCTCGATCCTGTGCGTGGGCGGCAAAGAGGGCCTCGACGGCGTTGAGTGATTTTCGTACATCACCGCCGCAGTTTCGAGCGATGGATTCCGGGACGCCTTCTTCCCAGTGGACCGTGGTCTGATGATCCTGTCCCAGGGTTTTGATGCCCCGGTGGATGACTGGCAGGACATCCTCTGGGGCCAGGGGTTTGAATTCAAAAACCGTGGACCGACTGAGTACCGCGTTGTAAACGTAAAAATAGGGGTTTTCCGTGGTAGAGGCGATGAGGGTCAGTTTTCCGTTCTCCATGAACTCCAACAGGGATTGCTGCTGCTTCTTATTAAAGGATTGGATTTCATCCAGATACAGCACCACCCCGTTTGGCGCAAGGAGGGTACCGACATCGGCAGTGACTGCTTTGATGTCTGCCAGAGAGGCCGTAGTGGCATTGAGACGATAAAAGGGGCGTCCGGCTTGTGCAGCGGCGATTTCTGCCACAGTGGTCTTTCCGGTGCCTGAGGGGCCGTAAAAGATCATATTGGGGATGGTCCCACCTTGGATAATCCGCCGCAGGACCCCTTCTTCTCCCAGAATATGCTGCTGTCCGGCAACTTGATCGATGGTTTTGGGCCGGAGTCTGTCAGCCAGCGGCTGATACATATACCATGTGCCTCCTTTCTTTTGCAAGAAAATAGGAAGGACGACAAACTGTCATCCTCCCTATTTTAGCAGTTGTTTTTGTGTCCGTAAAGGGATAATTTCTACGCCCTTTGCAGCGAGAACTTACTCGTACATGGGGTACTTGGCAGTGATTGCGGCCACAGCGGCACGGATGTCATCCTGCTTTTTGTCAAACTCTGTGGCGGTCTGCCAGATGAGTTGCCCGATCACTTTCATATCCTCTTCCCGCAATCCTCGGCTGGTGGCAGCAGGCGTACCAACCCGGATACCGCTGGTGACAAAGGGGGATTGAGGATCGTCGGGGATGGTGTTTTTATTCACGGTGATGTTTACCTGATCCAAGCGCTTTTCCATCTCTTTGCCGGTGATATTGGCTGGGCGCAGGTCCACGAGCATGAGGTGGTTATCGGTGCCGCCGGAGACCAGATGGAAGCCAGCGTCCATCAGGCTTTGGGCTAAGACTTTGGCGTTTTTTACCACCTGTTCCTGATAAGTTTTAAACTCTGGTTTCATAGCCTCGCCCAAGGCGATGGCTTTGGCGGTGATGATGTGCATGAGCGGACCGCCTTGAGAGCCTGGGAAGATGGCCTTGTCAATTTTTTTCGCATGCTCTTCTTTGCACAGGATTACGCCGCCCCGGGGACCACGCAGGGTCTTGTGGGTGGTAGTAGAGACTACGTCAGCGTAGGGGACAGGGGAGGGGTGCAGTCCGGCAGCAACCAGCCCAGCGATGTGTGCCATATCGACGAAGAGGTAAGCGCCCACTTCGTCTGCGATTTCCCGGAATGTTTTGAAGTCGATGATGCGGGGATAGGCAGAGGCACCGGCAATGATCATTTTTGGTTTGCACTGTTTGGCCAGATCTCGGACCTGGTCGTAGTCGATGTAATGGGTTTTGGGGTCTACGCCATAGGGGACGATGTTGTAGTTGAGGCCGGAGAAATTGACAGGGCTGCCATGGGTCAGGTGCCCACCGTTGTCCAGATTCATGCCCATGATGGTATCTCCTACGCTGCACATGGCCTGGTAGACGGCGTAGTTGGCAGAGGCGCCGCTGTGGGGCTGGACATTGGCGTGATCTGCGCCGAAGAGGGTTTTGGCCCGGTCTCGGGCGATCTCTTCCACAACATCCACGCATTCACAGCCACCATAGTAGCGCTTACCTGGGTACCCCTCAGCGTATTTATTGGTGAGAACGGAAGAGGCGGCAGCCAGCACGGCCTCACTGACAAAGTTTTCCGAGGCGATCAATTCGATATTTCTGCGCTGGCGGTCGTATTCGGCTTTGACGGCGTTGCCCACCTGGGGGTCCTGCTGGATCAGGAAATCGATGACATCTTTGACCACGATATTCGCTCCTTTTTTCAGTTCAGATTTCTGGTAATTTTCTATGATGGCGGGAAAGGGTTGTTTCATTATACTCCACTTCTCAAAAAATGCCAATGACTGGACGAATACTTTGTGCTATACTATTTTCACAAAAAATACCAACAAAGAAAAAGGATTCGGTAAGTTTCATGAAAAATTCCAAGGAAGTGGCGTCCATCGTTCAGACGCTAAAGGCATGTTATCCTGAGGGGATCTGTTCCTTGCAGTATGAAAAAGATTATGAGCTGCTCTTTGCCACTCGTCTGTCGGCTCAATGTACCGATGAGCGGGTGAATCAAGTTACGCCTGCGCTCTTTTCGCGCTTTCCTACGCTGGCAGATTTGGCTGAGGCCGAACCTGCTGATGTGGAGCCATATATTCACTCTTGTGGTTTTTTCCGGGCGAAGGCGAGGGACATAGTGTTTGCCTCCCGGATGCTGTTGTCGGAGTATGGTGGTAAGGTGCCGGGGACCATGGAGGAGCTGCTTTCCCTGCCTGGTGTGGGACGAAAGACAGCGAATTTGATTTTGGGGGATGTCCACCATACGCCGGGTGTGGTGGTTGCGGACACCCATTGCATCCGCATCACAGGTTTGCTGGGCCTTACGGATGGGAGCAAAGACCCTGGAAAAGTGGAGCGGCAGCTCCGGGCCTGTCTTCCGCCGGAAGAGTCCAATGATTTTTGTCATCGCTTGGTTCTGCATGGGCGAGCGGTCTGTCGGGCCCGCAAGCCGGATTGCCCTAATTGCGCCTTGCGTCCCTGGTGTGACCATTTCCGAGGTCAGGAGAAGGCGTGACAGTGCGCGATTTGTGCCGTTCCCTTTGTTTAATAGTTCCTTGGGGTGTCGTGCAAAAAGCAGGAGGAGTAAGGGGGGTCCCTTATCCTCCTGCACACTTTTTACAAGGTGTTAGGCCAGCATCCAGAGCTTCTTGCAATGTGGAGGGAAGATAGGTCCCGCTGTTGCAGTGAGAGCTGTAATGATACCGCTTTCCGGTTGGGGTGACATATACGGTTTTGGTGTCCTGAGTGGGAGCGGGAGGGGACTCTGCTGGTGCAGAAGATACGGAGTTGGTGGGGAGAGGGGTGTCCTCTTTGGTGTGTGTGGCGGGCGGGGAGACAGGTTCCTGAAGAACGGACGTTTTGATGGGAGCTTCCGCCGATGCAGCGGTGGCATCTGATCCTTGGTTCGGGATTTCTTCTGATTCTGGAGTGTCAGGGTCTTGCATTTGTTCCTCGTTGGTGTCATCCACTGGAAGCGAGAGATCTGTGCTG
>JAHHRP010000059.1 GCA_020025735.1 Evtepia sp. | reverse complement strand
TCTGAAATCCATGTGCGCGAGAATGAGACGCTGGAAAGCGCTCTGAAGCGGTTTAAGCGCAGCTGCGCCAAGTCCGGTGTCTTGGCTGAAGTGCGGAAAAGAGAGCACTATGAGAGTCCCAGCGTGAAGCGCCGCAAGAAGTCTGAGGCAGCGCGGAAGAATCGCAAAAAGTATTATTGATAACCTAAAAACCCTGTCTGATATTGATCGGACAGGGTTTTTCTATTTCCAAGGGCACGATCATGAAAAACACAATCCGCAGTGGAAAACTGCCGACCATCTGCGGCGGGGTGCTTGATTGCGGGGAAGGGGGACCTCTTTTTGTGTGTAAAAGGGAAGATTTTCTGCAAAAGAGATTGTTTTTTTTGGATATTATGATATTCTTAAAAAAGAAGTTTCCGTTCGTTGGCAACGCACTTTTGATTTTCTTGCATATCCTTGGTCGTCTTGAAAGCAAATCTGGGCGCTCTCAGCAATCGAAGGAAGGGGATGTGGGCTATGTTAGAACCCATGACGTAGAAGATCATGCACTGAAGAATGCTTTGTTCGGCGAGAACGGAGGAGACGAGAAGGAGACGAAGTGTTTTGCACAACGCGCGGAAAATACTGCCCCCGCAATGGAGATGGTTTGGTGAAATGTGGACAATCCGTTGACTCTGATCCAGGAGTAGACAGGGGGGCAGTCCGTCATCTTAGATGTGATGTTAAGAGGAGGTGCATCATGAAAAAGAAGTTACAAACCGTTCTGTGTGTTCTATGTGTCATGCTTTCCGCGGGACTTCCGGTTTCTGGGTGTTCCCAGGAACAGCCCACAGAACAGAAGCAGAACAAGGCTGGAGAAGAAACGGTGCAGGAGCTTCCGATTCACCTGGAGGAAGGCTGGACCGCAGGGGACATCACGGCTAACGGAGATACGGCCTTTTATCTTTTGGTGAAGGAAGAGCCGATGGCGCAGAGTATGCAAGCAGCAAAGCTTTGCGCTTGGGATCTGAAATCCGGCCAGGAGAATGTTGTCTATGAATACGCCAGCGACGGATTTTACCTCAACGAGCTGAAAGCAGCTGACGACGGTGTATTTTGGGTCCGTACCGAGGGGGAACAGCGGGCAGTAGAGCGTCTGGACCCGACCACTGGTAAGGTCAAGGTGATTGAGCAGTATGGTGCGGAGGAGAATGACATCCTGTTGCAGAGCGACGGGAAGTATCTGACTTGGTATTGCGAGGAAACGGCGTCCATCCGGGGATATGAGATTGCGACAGAGAACCTCTTCGATGTGGCGCAGCAGGTCCGTGTGGACGTCCCCTTCGTCAGAGCCAACGTCATTGACGGGATCTGTGCCTATGCCGTGGACCAGGGAGGAAAAACGACGATTCAGGTGTACGACTTGGCTGCTCAAAAAGTCTTGCAGAAGATTCCGCTGGAAGGAAGCACGGCTCTGTTCAACATTGTTGCGGACAGGGAGCGCTGCCTCTACTCCTACCTTCAGGAGGGTGTGATGGACCAGAGGATCTTTGTCTATGACTATGCGGATGGGAAAGAGACCGTGGTAAACGAGGATGAGAACCTGTATGTGTTCTCCTGGAGTTACGACGATGGTCAGCTTTTCCTCAACGAACGCAACGACAATGCCATTCTGGTTGAGACACTGGATACGGGGGCAAGAAAGACGCTGTCAAAGGAGGGGAAGCACCTCTATGTGTTTGGCAGCACGACGCCTGACGGGAACTACCTTGCTTTGGACACTGCTGATGAGAAGGTTCCTGTCCTCACCTGGTTCCAGATGCCATAAGGGAAGCACTTTGCTGACAAGTAAAAAAGAAACAGGCAGGGATGGGGCCAGCTTTTGGCTGACCCCATCCCGGTGCTGTCTACAAACTTGAGCAAGCTGATTTTTCCCCTGTGAGCTGGGGGAGAAAGGGTTCTACCTCAGGATAGAGGAGGAAGAAACGTGTCAAACCGATCTCCTGGGCAAGGGCTCGTTTTTTCAGCAAACTTTCTCCGTTGTCGAAGAGAACGAAGTGAGCACCAGTTTCTCGGCTCATGTAAGTAAAGTAGTGGGCGCACAAGTCTTGAGAGAAAAAGACAGAGGGATGCATCCGCTGGATCAGTTGATCAAGCGTCTCCTGAGAGATAGGGCGCCCGCGCCCCTTGACCGATGGCAGGAAAAAGTCATCCCGCGCCCGACGCAGGCACAGAACCAGGCGTTTGGCGCCATAGGTTTCTGCGGCAGATTCCAGCCGCCGCCGCAGGGAGCCGCCGGAGAGCGCAGAGGAGAGGTAGAGAGAGGCACGATAGGCATAATTTCCATAAGATTCTGGCAGAAACAGGGTTCGTTTCCGCAGAGATAATCCTTCTTCCAGCCTTTGAATGAGCTGGGCCAGGAAGTGCGTGGGTGGCTGCTCCAAGTCTAGAATTACGCCGCCGAAATTGCGCGCCTGGCATATCGACAGGATTTGCCGCACCGCCCGGCGGGGATCGGATTGCCCCACGGGGGAGGCATCTGCCCCCACCATCATCAGCCCGCCTTTGGCATCGGCCGGGAGGGAGGCTTGACAGAGCTGGCCAGTTTCGTCTAGGCGATAGGCCATGTGGGCCAGAGGAAGTCCCCAGGTCTGTGCCTGGGCCAGCTGTTGAGGCGGCGTGAGCAGAAACTGCCGCAGGGAAGAAGATGTCATAAAAAGGAACCCCCTTGTCCATTGGTTTCCCTTCGTGTATAATCTCAGGGAACAGACCGTCCCCCAAAACCAGAAGTCTGGTTTCAGCCTATGCAGTGGGGGGCTTGCTTAGAAGGTGACGCAGTGAAATTTTTAATACCTGCCTTTTATTTTGAAAGTATTTATGCCATTGATTTGGAGCGGCTCCGAGCAAGGGGAGTCCGGCTTCTGCTGGCAGACTTGGACAATACTTTGGTACCGTATGGGGTTCCGACCCCGCCTCTGGCGGTGCAGACTTGGAAAACTGCGTTGGAAGAAGTGGGGATTACCCTGTTTATTCTCTCCAACAGCCGTAGACCTGGCCGGGCGCAGCGGTTTGCAGAGGCTTTGGGGGTTCCTTACGAGGGTCACGCGGGCAAGCCTAAGTCCGGGGGATTCCGCCGGGCTATGGCGCGGATGGGGGTTCAACCAGAAGAGACGGCTATCGTGGGAGACCAGATTTTTACAGATATCTGGGGAGGAAACCATGCTGGGGTCCTTACGCTGCTGGTCCATCCGATCCGCTTCGGCACGGTGTTTCGTAGGATACGGTATGGCATTGAGACACCGTTCCGGGCTGGCGCAAAAGAGGGGGAAAGATTATGAGTGCCCTCTTTGGTACGGCTGGGAATCCTGAGGCGTTTTATGCGGCGGGCAAGAAGCAGTCCAAAGATATGCCTGCCTGGCTGAAAACACAGGGCTTGGATACCTATGAGTATCAATGCGGCAAAGGGGTAACCGTAGGGGAGCTTACTGCCCGAGCCATTGGTCAGAAGGCGGCAGAGGCAGGGATTGTCCTATCCCTCCATGCGCCTTACTTTGTCAACCCTGCCAACCCGGATCCAGCCAGCCAGGAAAAAACGACAGGGTATGTTTTGGCTGCCTGCCAGGTGGCCCGATGGATGGGGGCAGATCGGGTGGTGGTCCACACTGGGGCGGTGCAGAAGCGAGAACGACGGGAAGCCCTATCTACGGCGCAGCGATTCTTCCAGATGCTCCGCCGCCGCTGTGATCAGGCGGGCTATGAGGATATCCTTCTATGCCCGGAAACCATGGGGAAAGTCAATCAACTGGGAGACCTGGATGAGGTCCTGTCCATCTGCACGGCAGGGGAAGGGCTGCTGCCCTGTGTAGATTTTGGACACTTGTATGCGCGGTCTTTTGGCAGCTTAGAGGGTGAGGAGGCTATGGAACGGCTTCTGAATCGCTTGGCAGAAGAACTGGGCGAAAGGGCACACAGATTTCACAGCCACTTTTCCAAAATTGAGTACACGCCTCGTGGCGGCGAAGCGCGTCATCTCATCTTTGACCAGCCTTATTTTGGTCCCGATCCTCTTCCGCTGTGCCGTGCCATCGCGCGGCGTGGATGGAGTCCGCGGATCATCTGTGAGAGTGCTGGCACCCAGGACAAGGATGCCTTGACGATGAAAGAAGCCTATCTCCATGCTTTGGGAGAGGGCGTGCAGGGGTGACAAGAGCAAGAAAAAATGTTTGCGAAGAGGGGCAGAGCGGGGAAAACACCTTGCAAAACCCCGCAAGGTATTGTAGAATAGAAAGCGCTTATGGAAAGAAAACAGTTGCTGGGCAGCTGTTTTTACGGGAGTTGCCCAATGTGTGGCACACCGAAGCCGTCGGCGGGATGCCGACAGGCCAATTTTGTTTGGAGGATGAGAACTATGATTTCTGCCGGCGAATTTCGGAATGGCGTGACCTTTGAGATGGACGGCCAGGTAATGCAGGTGGTGGAGTTCCAGCACGTTAAGCCTGGTAAGGGTGCCGCTTTCGTGCGGACCAAGATGAAGAACGTCATCACCGGAGCCGTGACCGAGACTTCTTTCAATCCCACCGCAAAGTTTGAGAATGCGTTTGTGGAGAAGAAGGACATGGAATACAGCTACAACGATGGTGACCTGTACTACTTCATGGACCAGGAAACCTATGACATGATTCCCATTGCTGCCGAGATTTTGAGCGACAGCTTCCGCTTTGTCAAGGAGAACATGCCTTGTAAGGTCAACAGCTACAAGGGCAAGGTATTTGCTGTGGAGCCTCCCACGTTTGTAGAGTTGGAAGTGACTGAGACGGACCCAGGTTTCAAGGGGGACACGGCCACCAACGTGACCAAGCCTGCCACGGTGGAGACTGGTGCTGAGATCAAGGTTCCTCTGTTCATCAACCCTGGCGATAAGATCAAGATTGACACCCGCACCGGCGAGTATCTGGAGCGTGCGAAGGGCTAAGTCCCGGCACGGGAAAGGATGGTTACTACGATGACGATTTCGGAAAAGGTTGCTTACCTAAAGGGTTTGGCTGAGGGCATGGAGCTGGACAACCAGACCTCTAAGGAAGGCAAACTCATTGAGAAGATCATTGATGTCCTAGAGGACGTGGGCTTTGCTGTGGAGGACTTGGAGGTAGAGGTGGAAGCCATTGTCGACGAGATGGACACCATGGTTGAGGATCTGTCTGATGTGGAGTCTTTGGTCTTTGACGAGTGGGACAACGAGGAAGAGAGCTGTGGTGGTGGATGCTGCTGCGGCGCTGGCACCTTGAACGATGATGACACGTTCTTTGAAATTGCCTGCCCCAGCTGCGGTGAGGACATTGTCATTGACGAGAGCATCCTGGACATTGGAGAAGTTACCTGTCCCAACTGTGGGGACAAGTTTGCCATGGATTTGGTAGACGAGTCTGAAGAAGAGAAATAAGTGAAATTTTTCTATGAAGCGGGCGGGAGATAGGATCAACTGCCTAGTAAAACACGAGCAAAGTGGTTACGGCCAGCAACGAAAGTTGCTGGCCTTTTTTGTGTTGTTTTGGAGGGAAATAAGGGGCCTTTTTCTGTAATATTCTGGAAAGATAGAAAGTGTTTTGCTTGGGAAGAGATGGGGTTAAAGAGGATCTTGTTGTCGAAAAAGGAGGAAGAGGGGCATTTGGCAGAGACTTCCGTTGCTGAAGCTGCTATTTTTAACGAATAACTGCACATTGCTAAGGATCCGTTACAATAGGGCACACCAAATGTGATGGGAGGAACAGCAATGACAGAAATGTATGGATATGTGCGTGTGTCCACGAAGGAGCAGAACGAGAGTCGGCAGCTGATTGCTATGAAGGATTTTGGTGTAGCAGAGGAAAACATTGTGGTCGAAAAGCGCTCAGGAAAGGATTTTCAGCGGCCTGCTTATCAGAAATTGGTACAGCAGCTTTCGGCAGAGGATGTGCTGGTCATTAAGAGCATCGACCGCCTGGGGCGCAACTATGCAGAGATTTTGGAACAGTGGTCTTATCTGACGAAAACGGTCCGGGTGGGGATTGTGGTGCTGGATATGCCTTTGCTGGATACACGGGCAGGGCGAGATCTGACAGGAACACTAATTGCAGACATTGTGCTTCAGGTATTGAGTTATGTGGCCGAGACGGAGCGGAAAAACCTGCGCCAGCGTCAGGCGGAAGGGATTGCGGCGGCCAGAGCCCGTGGGACGCATTTTGGGCGGACGCGGATGGAGCTGCCGGATGACTTTGACCGTCTGGCTGTGGCATGGCAGCAGGGGGAGATTTCATCTCGGGAGGCGGCCAAACAGCTGGGGATTTCGTACCAGACCTTTCTGCGCCGGGCGAAGGAGGTCTGTGCCTGTCTGTAAGAGGAAGTGAAGTGCTGGAAAAAGGGCCTGTCACCACCGTGACAGGCCCTTTTTTGGTATCTTTTTTGACAGAAAGAGAAAAAATTTTTTAAGTTTTGTTAGGGAGGGAGAGGAGAAATAGGTTTTTTTTAAACTTTAAGAGGGGAAAACTAGGTAGAGTTGTTACTAAAAGTATAGTTTTAGTAACAACTGCTTTTTTTAGAGGGAGAAATCCTTCTACTAACTTTCTCGACGGTTTTATGAAAAAGTTAAGGGCTTTTCATTGGTTTTCCAAACTTTTTCATTTTGTGCCAAAAACTATACTTTTTGGCACAGTTTTCATGTTGGACCGAAAAGAGAAAGGAGGTTGCTGTGCTTTCCTTGCAAATGAAATCAGGAGAATACCTCACGATTGGAGAGAACGTAGTCGTGCAGGTATTCAAAGGGTCAGGCTCTCAGTTTCGGGTTTCCGTTAAAGCTCCACGTGAGGTGTCGATCTTGCGGGGAGAGGTGCGGGAGCGCACGGGAACGCAGCGGCCGGATGGCTTGTTGGACAAGCCTCCTAAGAAGACACCCGCCGAACAGGCCCGTGCAGCGCGGCAGCTGGAAAAGTATGCGGATCGTTTGGAGACTCGTCGTCGCGCGGCAGAGACGCGGGCCGATGCCGCCCAACAGATGCAGGCGATTTTTGACCGACTGGATGCCTCTCCCGAAGTGCAGCAGGCGCTGCGCACCCAGTTGAAACGGCTGGAACAGAGCGAGTAAGCCAACGAAGGTTATGTTGTTTTCACCCAGCCGACGGGCTGGTTGGAATAAAATTCCGTGCGATGAGAGACGCGCAGTCCGGCCGGATGTACGCTTCTCAATGGCACATTACGACCTGTGCTGGGGTTCAAGGATATCCCCGTCACACTAATCAGATGATTTTATTAGGAGGAATAAATTTATGCGTATTCAGCATAATATTATGGCAATGAACGCCTATCGTAACTACAACACCAACACATCCTCTCTGTCCAAGAACCTGGAGAAGCTGTCCTCCGGTTACAAGATCAACCGTGCTGGTGACGACGCTGCCGGTCTGGCGATTTCTGAGAAGATGCGTGCCCAGATCACTGGTCTGGAAGTTGCCCAGAAGAACGCCAAGGACGGCATCTCTCTGGTGCAGACCGCAGAAGGCGCTCTGACCGAAGTTCATGACATGCTCAACCGTATGGTGGAGTTGGCCAACCAGTCTGCCAACGGCACCTATGAGAACACCACCGACCGGAATCAGCTGCAAAAGGAAGTCAACCAGCTGCGCAGCGAGATCAACCGAATCGCTGACTCCGCCAACTTCAACGGCATCAACCTCTTGGATGGTTCGATGGATGCCAATGGGGCAACCGGAGGCAAACCGATTGATGTGTCTTCTGCTGTCACAGTGAGTAAAGTAAAAGCTGATGGTGTCACTGCAAAGTATCCTGAATTCACTGTTGATTTGGAAGGCTTAGAAATCACTAATTCTGCGTCTTCTGCTGGATCTGTTCAGATTAAGGTAGGTACAGCTACATTTACACTTAAAGCTAACGGTGCATCTAAGGGTAAGGCTTATGATTCAACAAAACTTACTATGGCTAAGGTAAGTGGTCAGTCGTTGGGTGGCCTTAAGTATGATGTTACCTATGCTGGTGGAAAATTGGTATTCAAAGCGGCAACTAGCGTTACTGATACTGAAGCAGCTTTGAAAGCGCCTGGCGTAACTCTGAACCCCTCGTACAATGTGACCATTGGAACACCTACAAATGCGAATGTAACGGGGAATATTATCAATCCAGGTACACAAATTATTCAAGATGGTAAAGCGCCAGTTGACAGTACACCCGCCGTTGCAGAATTTGCACTAAGCGCAAATATGATTGCTGATGGCAATACGATTACAATTGGTGATCAGAACTTCTCTATTGATTTTTCGGCGAAAGGAACCTCTGCAGCTACTGGAAAGATTGGCGTGAAGGATCTCCTAACCCCAGATGGCAAGTTCGACTCTGCTAAGCTCAACGAAGTGGCTAGCCGTATCACCAAAGCCGCAGGTACGAATGCTACCTTTATTGTAGGCAATAAGGGTGGCGGAGTTTTGACCCTTCAGAGCAGAGCTAATGTGGCAACCACAACGAAGCTTAGTACAGAAGCTGAAGTTAAGGCACAAATCAAAGTGTCTGGATCTGCCGGGAGCGGTCAAGCATTGACTTTGCAAATCGGTGATACTAGTGATAGCTTCAATCAGATCCAAGTTTCCATCAAAGACTGCCATGTAGGTAGCCTGGGGATCAGTGCGATTGATATTTCTAAGCAGACCAATGCACAGGCTGCGGTGAGCAAGATCAAGGATGCCATCAACTATGTCTCTGATGTACGTGGTACACTGGGTGCCACCCAGAACCGTCTGGACCACACCATCAACAACCTGTCCGTCATGACGGAGAACATTCAGGATGCTGAGTCCACCATCCGCGACACCGATGTGGCCGATGAGATGATGGCTTACACCAAGAACAACATCCTGATCCAGTCCGCTCAGGCCATGCTGGCACAGGCCAACCAGGTGCCTCAGGGCGTGCTGCAGCTGCTGCAGTAATGCATCCTGCTTTACGCTGAGGTATCTTTACTTTTACTCCAAAAGGGGGCGGACTGTTGTCCGCCCCCTTTTTTGATCTTGATAGGAGAGACGTAACCACATGAATGCTCTTGATCTGGCCCGGGAAGCAGCACAGCTGGGAGACAAGGAATCCGCACAGACCGCCTATTCTTTGGCGTTGTCCCAAAAGGATCTTCGCCCAGAGGAAGAATTGGAAGCAGCGATGTATATTCTGGCCTCCAAAGGGAGTTACCGCGTTGCCTATTCCACCTTCGTTTCCCTCTATAATCGAGGATTCTTCCGTCAGGAATTGATGGAAATTATGACAGAATCCTTTTATTTGCCCAATATTAAACTCCAAAAACGACACTACGCGGACAACTGCAAACGCTTGTCGAAGTATCCATATCTCTTTCGGACAGACTTTCCAGCGTTTGATGAGCTGCCCATCAAGTTTTTTCCCTTTGATGACCGTGGATTTATTCCTTATTTTGTGAAAGAGGATCGCTTTGGCTCTTATGTAAACTTCCATGACACCATCATCGATCGATATTTTTTTGAAGATTTAGAGAAACCAGTCTTAGCCAAAGACGTGTATTCCCAGTATCAGTTAGAATATCTCTACGACAACGTGCGGAAGAGTGAGTGGGTGGGATATGAGAACCATATTTACCTCCACTACACCGCATGGGAGGCTTTTTTTGCGTATCTTCAGTGTATTTCCTTTCGTAATCTATTGCAGGATAAGAAATTGGTCTTTTTGATCGAAGAGGAGATTATCCAGTATCCCATTGATTTTAACGTCCGTTTTGGAATTGATTATAGCCAGTTTTCACTGAAACCCATCGGAGTTCGTGAAGTAAAACGCATGATTTGGCATGCCCAGTTGTCTAGTCATAATGGTGGAGACTTTTTCAATGAAATTTTTTATGGACATCCAAATTTATTGGCCCTCGATTCCATAATGTTCGAAAATATAAAAGGGGCAGCAGAAGAACTCTTCCACGCAGCTCGGAAGAAAGATCGGAGCAATTCTGTAGCATATAAGCTCTCATACTTGCAAAATCTTACACTGAAGGATTGCTTAGTTGCGCTGTTTCTCTATAATGATGGGTTATCGGATCCTCTGGATCCTAGTGAGCGTATTGTGCCTGCGGTTTTCTTCCAACCACACTTTTCTAATATGAAATATAAGATTACTGTTGTGGAGGAAAAAAAAGGGTGGACGATATTATACTCCAAAGAATACGAGGAGTTACGGACATCACCAATCTTTCGTGAATTTCCATACATAAAAACCTTCACGCCCATGCGCCGAATCACAACTAGCTATGCTTCTTCCATTCGCTTTATGCGAGAGTGGCATAATGATGAGGAGAGTGAAGATGGAAAGAACAACAAAGGTGTTGTGCCAGATGAGTTGCAATCACGTCTTTTGAACCGGAGCTTTATGATTGATAAATGGGATCGACTCTACCGGGACAGTGTTTTGGTTCGTTTTGAGGATGGAAAACTCAATCCTAAGGCAACCTTCACTGCTCTGGCGAAATTCTTAGATATTCCCTATACTCAGAGTATGACTTACTGTTCTGGTCGAACTGGCCTCAACCCAGAATCGTTAAAAGGAAATGACCGAGGATTTGATCCTGCTGCTATTTATAGGACATACGATAACTTTGCCAATGATGAAGAACGTGCCTACTTGGAATACTTTTTCCGAGATGCCTATGCGTATTATGGGTACGACTTCCATTATTATAAAGGGGAACCTGTAGACGAGGAATGGGTTAGAGATAAGGTGGATCATTTCACCTGTATTGATAACCAGATTACACAATCTTGGAA
>JAHHRP010000058.1 GCA_020025735.1 Evtepia sp. | reverse complement strand
ATTTGTATGAAAAGTAAGATTTTATTACTGCAAATGTTAATATACTGGTTTACCCGTTACTCTATGTATGAACGAGCAAACCAGTATACCGTTATTTTATAAGCATATTGGCCTATTTCCTCTGGATTAGGGCAGTTTGACACGAACCTAAAATACTGTGATTCTAACTACGAGATAATAGGTAGGATACTTGGATTTTTCCCCATATCATTTCAAATCAGAGTCGCAGGCAAACAGGAAACCGCTTTCTCCAAGCAGGCACCCAGAGAATAATCCGACAAAAAATCCAGGATTTTTAGCACCAAGCTATGGAAAGTGATAAATTTTCTGAAAGCACTTGCAATTTTATCCCACCCGTAGCATAATAGGGTTAGCACTTTAAGGGTTAGAGTGCTAACCCTATTTGATACAGGAGGCATGTCTGCACCATGGAAAAGAAACAGTTTAAGGCCGAATCCCAACGGCTCATGGATCTCATGATCAACTCCATTTACACCCACAAAGAGATCTTCCTCCGGGAAATCATCTCCAACGCCAGCGATGCCATCGACAAACTGGCCTACCGAGCCCTCACCGATGAGAAGGTCGGCCTGAACCGGGACGATTTCAAAATCGTCATCGTGCCCGACAAGGATGCCCGCACCCTCACCGTCAGCGACAACGGCATCGGCATGACCCAGGAGGAGATGGAAAACAACCTGGGCACCATCGCCAAGAGCGGCTCCCTGCAATTTAAAAAGGAGACCGAGAACGCCGACGATGCCGAGCTGGACATCATCGGTCAGTTTGGCGTTGGCTTCTACTCCGCCTTCATGGTGGCCGATAAGGTCACCGTCCTCTCCAAGGCCTATGGCGCCGACACCGCCTGGAAATGGGAGTCTGAAGGTGTGGAAGGCTATACCATCGAACCCTGCCAGAAAGACACCGTGGGCACTGAGGTCATCATGTCCATCAAGGCCAACACCGACGAGGAATCTTACGACGAGTATTTGGAAGCCTATGCCCTATCCAACCTCATCAAAAAATACTCCGACTACATCCGCTACCCCATCCGCATGGAGATGGAACACAGCCGCCAAAAACCCAAGCCTGAGGATGCCGGCGAGGACTACAAGCCTGAGTATGAACAGGTCAAGGAGTGGGAGACCATCAACTCCATGGTCCCCATTTGGCAGCGTCCTAAGAGCGAGGTCACCCAGGAGGAATACAACGCCTTCTATAAGTCCAAGTTCGGTGACTGGCAGGACCCCCTCCTGTCTGTCCATGTGGCCGCTGAGGGCAACTTCGAGTACAAGGCCCTGTTGTATATCCCCAGCCAGGTGCCCATGAACTACTTCAGCACTGACTTCAAAAAGGGCTTGCAGCTTTACTCCTCCGGGGTCATGATTATGGATAAGTGCCCCGATCTGCTGCCCGACCACTTCAGCTTCGTCCAGGGAATTGTAGACACTCCCGATGTCTCCCTGAACATCTCCCGGGAGATGCTCCAGCATGACCGCCAGCTGAAGGTGATCGCCAACAACATCGAAAAGAAGATCAAAAACGAGCTGGTCAAACTCATGAAGGATGATCGGGAGAAATACCAGCAGTTCTGGACCGCCTTCGGGATGCAGTTCAAATACGCCCTCATGAATGCTTATGGGCAGAACCGGGACACCATCCGGGACCTGCTGCTGTTCTGGTCCTCCAAGGAGAACAAACTCACTTCCCTCAAGGAGTACGTGGATCGGATGCCTGAGTCCCAGGAAAAGATCTATTATGTCTGCGCTGACTCTGTGGAACACGCCTCTAAGATGCCGCAGGCCGAGCGGGTCCTCAAGGCTGGCTATGAGGTCCTCTACCTCACCGTAGATGAGGACGAGATCGTGCTGCAAATGCTGGAGAACGCCTATGAGAAACCCTTCGTCTCCGTGGCCAGCGAGGAAGCCCTGCCCGTGACCGATGCTGAAAAAGCCTCTGCCGAGCAGGCCGAGAAGGATCACAAGGAACTGCTGGACTTTGCTCAGGAAACCCTGAAAGGGGAAGTTTCCAAGGTCCGCATCTCCAAGATCCTCCAGAGCGGTGCAGTCTGCCTCACCGCCGAAGGGCCGGTCTCCCTGGAAATGGAAAAATACTTCCGCAAAATGCGCCGGGACTTCCCCATGAACGCTCAGCGTGTGCTGGAACTTAACCCCGATTCCTCTGCGTTCCAGGCCCTGAGCAAAGCCTTTGAAGAGGATAAGGAAAAGGCGGCCGCCTATGTAGAGGTCCTGTACAACCAGGCCCTCATCATCGCTGACCTGCCTCTGCCCGATCCCGCCCACTATGCTGAATTGGTGTGCGGCCTGATGAAATAATTTTATTTAAAAAAGAAACCCAGGGCGTGTCCTTCCTAGAAGAATGCACCCTGGGTTATTTTTATTCTTCTCATGCCCCACTGACACAACATAAACGCGATGGAACGGCAAGCCTGCAAAAGAACGCATTCCCACTAGCATAGACTTTAGACCCATGTATCAGTTCTCCAATTTGCTGCGGATATAGGGACCTACCTGTTCCCCACTGACTTGCAGAACAAAGCCCACTTGATTCTCAATCAGTGCCTCTGCCCGCTGGAGCACTCCCTCATCTGAGGCCCCTAGCTTTTTCCCCTCAGCACTCAGGCTCCGTTTGCGCTGCCGAATACACAGCGCCAGACAGAGCAGGTCCCGTAAGTCACACTCCTTCACAATGGCCTGGAACTGGGCCAAGCGCACCTTACGATCCTCGATCCAGGGGAACTGGATCCCCTTGGTCGATAGGATCAGCTTGTCCAATTCCTCCCGATCCGGCAGTCGAGACATCTTACTCACCAGCATCGGGCTGCCAGTTGGGACAAAAATGGTGGAGGCCGGGTTACTGACAGGTTTCAAAATATAAAACTCCTTAGGGGCTTCTTTATTGGCCAGTCTGTCCAGCCGAACGTCATCCACCAAGCAAACACCGTTGCACGCATAACGAACATACTCGCCTTTTCGGTAACTATCTGCCATGAGTTGGTCCTCCTTCCGTGAAACACACCTCTTCCGCCAGCACCAGCCAGCGGAGGCAGCTATTACAGCGCACCCTATAAAATATTTCTTGTGCGCCAGCTGCTAATTACTCACAATGTATAGTATAGCAAAAAAGTATTGATCTTTCAAAGGTTTCTTCTCAAAACAAACAAACTTTCTATTTTGAGGGGATTTTGCTTGACAGTTTTTTGTTCGTATGGTATTTTATTTATGCAGTTAGCGAGCGCTAACAAATAGTCCATCCCACGATGGACCTCTTTTTCACCTTTCTGTTAGCCAGCGCTAACCAACAGAATCGGAGGTATCTTAACATGGAAACAATGGCTGTCATTTTCTGGTCCGGTACCGGCAACACCGCCGCCATGGCATCTGCTGTGGTTGAGGGCACCGGCAAACAGGCCAAACTGATTAACGTTCTGGACACCAACGCCGACGAAGCTGCCAAGTATGACAAGCTGGCCCTGGGCTGCCCCTCTATGGGGGACGAAGTGCTGGAAGAAGATGAGTTTGAGCCCTTCTTCACTGCCTTGGAAGGAAAGTTGTCCGGCAAGAAGGTTGTTCTTTTCGGCTCCTACGACTGGGGCGATGGTCAGTGGATGCGGGATTGGGCTGAGCGCACCAAGAAGGCTGGCGCTGTCCTCTGCGCAGATCCCCTGATCGTCAATCTCTCTCCCGATGCCAACGGCCTGAAACAGTGCCGCGCCCTGGGCGATGCTCTGGCAAACGCCTAATTATAGTCTGTCCTGTCCTATGATACGCCCAGTGGGGGTGCTGGTTTCAGCACCCCCACTGGGTTTTTCTTCGTTTTTCCAAAAGATCTGCCAGTTCGAGGAAGAAAAGAACCCTCTCCCTTCTTCTCCCTCCCTTTTTCAAAAAAAGGCTGCGGCTTTTCTCCGTCCTAGAATTGACAAACCATTCCTCCCACCATATAATAAAGAATGGGTTTTTTTCTGAAAATCCCATTTTTCATTTTTCATACTAAGTGAGGTGAACACAATGGACGCAGGCGATAGTAACGGCACTTTGGCAGGCCGATGGCGCGGACGGATGGATGAGCCGCCTTTGCAGGCGTCTAGTTTTCCTTCCCACTGAATAGGCCCACCGGTGTGTCTTACTTCCTGCTACGAAACTGGATGCCAAGAGGCATCTTGAAACGAAAACAGCTGGGAGGAGATACCAATGGCAGAAAAAACTGTTGTAACCTTGGAGGAAACCTTAAGCGCCTTGGTGGAGGGCAAAAAATACACCACCCTGCGGGATATCCTAGTGACTATGAATGCCGTAGATGTAGCCGGCATCTTTGACGAGATGCCAGAGGAGAAATTGCCTCTGCTCTTCCGCCTTCTGCCAAAGGAGCTGGCCGCAGAAACCTTTGTCGAGATGGAAGCAGAAGCCCAGGAACTGCTCATCCGGGGCTTTTCCGACAACGAATTAAAAGATGTTGTAGACGAACTATATGTAGACGATGCAGTGGACATCGTGGAAGAGATGCCCGCCAACGTGGTCAAGCGCATTCTCAAGCAGGCAGACCCAGAAATGCGCAAGATGATTAACGAGATCCTAAAATATCCTGATGATAGCGCCGGGAGCATCATGACCACGGAATATGTCAGTCTCCGGCCCAATATGACCGCTGAGGAAGCCATCAAGCGTATCCGCCGCACAGGTGTGGATAAGGAGACCATTTATACCTGTTACGTCACGGACAATAACCGCAAACTCATCGGCATGATCTCCATGCGTACTCTCATTCTGGCTGAGGATGACGATGTGCTGGAGGAGATCATGGAACACAACGTCATCTCCGTAACCACACTGGAAGACCAGGAGAGCGTAGCTCAGATGTTCACCAAATACGACTTCGGTGCCCTGCCCGTAGTCGACCAGGAAAATCGCCTGGTTGGTATCGTCACTGTGGACGATGCCATCGACGTGCTGCAGGAAGAAACCACTGAGGACTTTGAGAAAATGGCCGGTATGGCCCCCACCGACAAACCCTATCTGCGCACCGGTGTCCTAGAAACCTGGAAATCCCGCGTGCCTTGGCTGCTCATCCTGATGCTCTCAGCCACCTTAACCAGCATGGTCCTCACCAGCTATGAGACTTCCCTCGCTGCCTGCTCAGCCCTCATCGCCTTTATTCCCATGCTCACGGGCACCGGGGGAAACAGCGGTACGCAGGCATCCGTAGCAGTCATCCGTGGTCTGTCTTTGGGTGAGGTGGAGTTCTCTGACACCATACAGGTCATTTGGAAAGAGATCCGCGTTGCGGTCCTCTGCGGCCTGACCCTCGCCGCCTGTAACTTTGTCAAACTCATGGTGGTAGACCGCCTTCTTCTGCACAACACTGGCGTATCAGGCCCTGTGGCCGCCGTAATCTGCCTGACCATGGTTTTTACCGTCTTATGTGCAAAAACAGTCGGGTGCCTACTGCCCCTGTTAGCAGAACGAATCCACCTAGACCCCGCAGTGATGGCCAGCCCTTTTATCTCCACCGTAGTGGACGTAGTGACATTGGTTATTTATTTCCAGGTGGCACGGAGCATCCTGCACATTTAACGCAATGTCCCATAATAACAAATAATAAACCGAGAGGTCAGTTCTTACGATCTGGCCTCTCGGTTTACACTTTTTATCCTTTACATCTGTTGATAAGCAATCGTCAAAACAATCCAATCTTCTACAATCCGTAACGCAATAGGATCAGAACGACCAATGCCTATGGCTGTACCCTTCTACGCAGTAGCGCACTAGAAGCGCAGTTGCCGTAATGATCCCACCCAAAAGCAAGATCCATACCGCAAATTCTCCGCCCCACGCCGTAGGGCCTGTGGCCAGGAAATACACCACTGAAGCAATCACTTGCCAGCGAATCACACATTCTCTAGCCGCCTCTTGGGATCGATCCCAGGTCATAGCTACCAGAGCCACCGGCAACGCAAAGAGAATGACCGTCAGAATCCAGAAATGCAACATAAATATGGCCTCCTTTCAAAGGGCAGACATCGGATCTAAGTATTCCTTCTTTGTCTTTTCCCCTTGCGAGCCATTCGGCAGCCACCACCATAGTCAGCAAGAGTTTTCCTCCCCTGATTTGGTGTGAAAAGCTCGCACTAGAGGATCAAAAAAACATGCTGGAGTGAATCCACGGGAACCCTCCCCTTTCCTCTTATTGCTGGGTAGTAACTGATTCTATGTTTATTATATAAGAAGTCTCAAAAAATGTCCAGTCCTTTTTGTTCGTTTTATCCATTTTTCTTTCTAAAAATTACCTCCTTGCTGCTTAGAGACACCCCACTACCCCCGCCGTCCCTTTACAAATTCTAAGGATAGTGATAGGATAATACAAAGAATTATCCAATGGAAAGGAAGGTTGCCATGAAGCACGGGTTGGTCATGGAGGGAGGCGCCATGCGGGGCTTATTTACCGCTGGTGTCATTGATGTGATGATGGAAAAAAATCTCACGTTTGACGGCGCCATCGGTGTCTCTGCTGGCGCTGTATTCGGGTGTAATTTCAAGTCCAAACAGCCAGGCCGTGTCCTGCGATATAATCTGCGCTTCTGCCGAGACCCACGATATAGCAGCTTCCGTTCTCTCTTTCGAACAGGTGATTTGTTCGGCGCAGACTTTTGCTACCGAGAAATCCCCGACCTCTTGGACCCTTTCGACCGAGAAACCTATGCCAGATCCCCTATGGACTTTTATGTGGTCGCCACTGATGTCCATACTGGCCAGCCCGTATACCACAACTGCCGGACAGGAGACGAGGAGGACTTGACTTGGTTCCGCGCCTCAGCCTCTATGCCCCTGGCCGCTCGGACTGTGTCGGTGGGAGACTACACATTGCTGGATGGCGGCATCTCTGACTCCATCCCTTTAAAACACTTGGAGTCACTTGGATATGACCGAAATGTAGTCATCCTTACTCAGCCCATTGGATATGTCAAACAAAAGAACAAAGCCATGCCGCTAATGAGAAACGTATATCGGCAATACCCCAAGCTGCTGCAAACCATAGCCCGTCGGCAAGATGTGTATAATGAAACCACAGCCTATATCCGAGAAAAGGAACGCCGTGGAGAGGTCTTCGTCATTCGCCCAGAAGCTCCTCTGTCCATTGGACGAGTGGAACACCATCGAGAAAAGATCCAGGCGGTCTATGACCAGGGCCGGGCAGTCGCCCAAAAGCGGCTGAACGCGCTAAAAGAATTTTTGAAAGATTGAGGAGAAGAACATGACAGACAACACCAGACAAGCCCGCCTAATGGGCCTTACCACACCGTGGCGGACTATGACGTATACCTGGCGGGACTGTGTTCTGTACGCCTTGGCAGTGGGCGCAAAGGAACCTCTATACACCTACGAAAAGGACCTTCAGGTCATCCCTACCTTTGGCGTTACCCCCTACTGGGGAACAGTCAATGTCACCCCAAAATTCCCCCGTCCCCAAGCAATCCCTGTACTGGTAGAGGAACAGCTGAAGCCCGCACAATCCTATGTGAATCTAGACTATGAGTTTCTCTATCACCGACCCATTCCAGCGGTCAAAGGGTCTCTTGTCTCTCGAGATGTTCTTACCGATCTCTTTGATCGTGGAGAAGGCCGCGGTATGGCTGTGCGCTCTCAAGTGGAGGTGTTCGATGAGGGTGGTACTCTCCTGTGTACCAACCGCTGCACGGCCCTCTTCCCTACCCTAGGCGGCTATGGCGGCACCCCCATGCCCCGCAGAGAAAACCGCATCCCCCAGCGTAAGCCCGATTTGGTGGCCGAAGATTACATAACCCCAACCCAACACCTGCTCTATCGTCTCACTGGCGACACCAATCTAGTCCATGTGGACCGGGACATCGCTACAAGCCGCGGTTTGGAAGGACCCTTCGTCCACGATCTGTGCGCTTTCGGGTACGTCTGCCGACTGGCCATTGCACATCGCTTCCCTGGTCAGCCAGCAAAACTGCGGCGGATGTACGCCTCTATGAAAACGGTGCTTTATCCAGACACCCCAATCGCTCTCCATCTGTGGGACCTTGCCCCTGGGAAAGCGACCTTCCAGCTGATAAATTCTGCCACCGGAAAAATCATCCTGGACCGTGGCGAACTGGAGTGGGACCTTTAATCCCTTATAACATCATAAAAATCGACGTACCAAAACAGAGGATGTGGTACGTCGATTTTTATATCATAGATTCAACTTTCTCGGTGGATCTTCCCCGGATAAAGGATTCCCTTGCGCGCTAAGAAATTCCAGAAAAACACCATGCAGCTGCTAATTAACTTGGAAACCATAAAGTACAGATGCAGCCGGCTGGTAAAGAAATACATGAGGATCGTTGTCAGCAGCAGTCCCCCTACGGAGATGCCTGCAAAAACCACCACTTCTGCCGTTGGCCCTACGGTAGGGTCCACTGCCTTAAACGCAAAAAATTTCGTGAGGATGAAATTACAAGAAATTCCTACCCCAAAGGACAACGCAGACGCTGGCAGATAATGTACGCCCGCCATCCCCAAAAGAAACAACAACAAGTAATCCACCAGAAAAGAAGATGCCCCAGTAATCACATACCGAAACAACTGCGTCACCGCGTTCTCCGTAGGCTCCTTCAACAGAACACGACTCTGCCGCTGCCGCAGCATCTGCCAAAACACTTTGGCATCCTGCACCGTTTCTTTCTGAAAAAAGACCCGCTTCATGGTGTGGCAGCACTGCAATCTGCTCGTTCCTTTCTGCTCTGCTCCAATGCCAGGGTCCGGGGTGCCACTTCTTCCAGGTGGAATAACCCCACATCATACAGGATCTCCAGGCGGATTTCTCCCCACTTGGGGCTGGGATAATTCCCCCGCATCCAGGTGCTTTTGCCATGGATATCCCGGCTGAGATAGTTTTCTACCAAATCCAGAGAGGACAGGTGCCCATATTCATGGTTGACAAACTTCTCCAGACAAATCTGAAGGAAGTCTTCCAGATCCTTGTCCTCTGCCGCCAAACGAGCTACCTTATCGTCCAGATAAAGATCTGGAAAGGAAAATACACTGGTTTTAGCATAGCCCTGATCCCGAGTCCAATCCCGACTATTTGGGTCAGTCTGAAGCTCTCCGGCAGCGCGAAAAAGTTTCATGGTCCGAACCTCCTAATACGGTATCATGATTGTGTCTGCAAGTATACTCCATTTCCCTCAAAAAGTAAAGGTCTGCTTACTGTTCCCTTTGTTTTCTGCACAAGCCAATCCCTGACAGGAGCATCAAAAGAACTGCCCCTAGAAGGATCACCCAAGGCTCCCACGCAGGACCTTTCCCAGGAAATGTCTTCCCTTCTGTTTCCACGCTTTCTGACGGTGCTGGACCTGTCTTTTCCCCGCTCACCTGTCCCAGAACGGGCTTCCCCCAAGACAACAGAGCACCATTTTCCTGGACGCATAGGGTTTGGTATGTACCAGTACCAATCGCAGCAATCCGCGTCACATCCGCAACCTGTGCAGGGCGGGAAACCGATGCTGCTTCCTGCGTATGTCCCAACTGACCGCTTTCATTTCTCCCCCAAGTCCACAACGTCCCATCAGCAAGCAGGACTGCCGTAGTTCCTGTTCCGGCGCTGACAGCGGCCACTGGGCTTGGCAGTTCCACTTTCCCCGGTGTGGTCTGCATCTTTACACCACTCTGGTCCGTGACGTTGCCCATGCCGCCGTTCCCCAATTCCCCCGCAGCATTGCCACCCCAGATCCAGAGCTGCCCGTCCCCCCGAATGGCAGCTGTATGATATCCCCCCATACTGACTGCTGTCACTTCATCCAGCACCTTTCCTGGCAGAGAACGGTTGGTCTGGCTGCCATCCCCCAGCTGTCCAAAAAGATTGTCTCCCCAAGTCCACAGCGATCCATCTCGCAAAATAGCCCCCGTTGTCCCTGCTCCAGCACTCACAGCGGTTACGTCCTCCAAAATCTTTTCTGGTACGGGTCGATTCTCCAGGGTTCCATCCCCCAGCTGCCCATAGAGATTATCGCCCCAGGTCCACAACGTCCCATCCGTGCGGATGGCGGCAACATGGTAGTCCCCAGCACTGACTGCTGTCACCTCATCCAACACCTGTACTGGTGTTGGCGAGGACACGATCACCCCTGTTCCCAGTTGCCCCATATTATTGGCACCCCAAGTCCACAGCGTCCCGTCCGTTTTCAGCGCCACCGTAAAATTTGAACCGACACTCACCGAGAGTACCTGCTCCATCACCCGCAGCGGCCGCGGGAATGTACTTTTTAAAAAATCCATTCCTCGCTTCTCTTCCCCCAGCACGCCAATGCCGTTGGAACCCCAGGTCCACAGAACCCCATCTTGATCCACATAGGCATAGTGGGACAACCCTGCACTGAGCCGCGTCCCTCCCTCCGCTGGCGCCATGTCATAGGCACTCACCGGCAGAACCATCATCAGCACTGTTACCCAGCTCAACCAAAATCTTCTCCCCGTGACCCCTTTCATCCCATCGCCTCCACATGCTTCTCCTTTTGCCCGCCATCCATACAAACGGGAAGGTTTCCTAAAACTATACAAATGCAAGCATTTTTTTGCAAGCATTTCTTGTAGACTCCTGTCGGGAATCCCAGGAACTTTCCTACGTCCTATCACGCTGTCACGCAAAGGCCATACTTCATGGCGGCACAGCACCACTAAAGCGTTGCAATGGAAACGCAAATGGATTGTCAGCCCTTCTCATGTCCGCAACAGGACGGTTTTGCCGTCTCTCAAGCAAAAATAATTGGAACATCGTTGCAAGATTTCCCTTTGAATTCCGTGTATATGGGTGGAAGGAGGAAATGCCTATGGAAGATCAAGAAATTGTCCAGCTTTACTGGAATAGAGAGCATAGGGCTATTACGGAAACCGCCTCCAAGTATGGTAATTACTGCAAGGCAATCGCCCAAAATATCCTCGGAAGTAAAGAGGATGCAGAGGAATGTGTCAACGATACATACCTGAATACATGGAATTCCCTTCCCC
>JAHHRP010000057.1 GCA_020025735.1 Evtepia sp. | reverse complement strand
GTTTAGAACAATCTATTCAAAATATCAATAGAACAAATTACTTAGAATTGCATCAAATTTTAGAAAAACGAAAACGATACCAACGAAATTTTGGCTTTCACAAGGAGGGGATACCATATAGACCCGTGAAGGGAGTCGATAAGTGTCTGCCTGGGAAGATACATTTATGAGGGAAATCTTACTGGGGAAGAGGAGGGATAGGGAGACATTGCGTGAAGCAAACGGCAGGGAGAAAAATTCCCTGCCGTTGTTTTATTTATGCTGGGTTTGTGCAGATGAAGCAATGGGCTTTCTGTGTTGACTGATTCGCCGCAAAAAGAGATCCAATCCTTCCAGGGCTTTGGTCAACAGCCAGACAACCGAAGGAATGAGCAAGATAAACACCGTCAACACCAGCCCACCGCCAAAGGACAGGGGGGACAGGGAGAAAAGACGAGGGATGAGCAGCACAATGAGGAGCAGGGCTGCAATTAACCCGGCCATCATACCTAGGTGAAGTTTGTTAAGCGGTTTGGCCACTTTCCATACCATAAAGAATCCCACGATGGTTACCAGTAAAGCGGTGATGGTAGAGATTTCTTCATTACTCATCTGGAATGCCTGCTGGAAGAGGAGGACGAAGATGATAATAAACAGATCTGTCAAAGCGACTGGCAATGCCCGCATGATGGCATTCTGTAAGAATTTCCCTGTGACCAGACTTTCATTGGGTTCCAGGGCCAGGATAAGGGAAGGAATCCCAATGGCCAACAGACTCATGAGAGTCAGCTGGGAGGGGGTGAGAGGATAGGAGAAGACAGCAGTGATGGAGAGAACTGCCAGAATAAGGGAGAAGATATTTTTGACCAGATACAGGGAAGCGGCTCGCTCAATGTTGTTGATTACCCGCCGTCCTTCTGCCACCACAGCAGGCATAGAGGAGAAATCGGAGTTCATCAGCACCAGATCAGAAATTTGGGCAGCGACATCGCTGCCTGAGGCCATAGCCACACTGCAATCGGCTTCCTTCAAGGCCAGCACATCGTTGACCCCGTCACCAGTCATGGCTACGGTGTGTTTTTTGCTTTGGAGGGCCTGGATGAGCATTTTTTTCTGGTTTGGGCGTACCCGACCAAAGACGTTGTATTCCTCACAAGCGTCCTCGATCTCCTCATAGGTTGCCAAGGTAGAGGCATCAATATACCGGTCAGCTCCTTCAATTCCTGCCTCTTTTGCAGCAGAGGCGACGGTGACGGGATTATCCCCAGAGATGACTTTTACGGTTACGCCCTGCTCGTGGAAGTAGGCAAAGGTTTCCTTGGCGTTTTCTCGCACAGGATTGTTTAACAGGACAAAGGCAAGGGGAACAGGGTCAGCAATTCCCCGGCCGTTGGGGCCAGGGCGGCAGCTGGCAAAGAGCAGGACACGGCTGCCGTCGGCCATGGATTCTTCGGCCAAAGCGCGGTAGGGGGCATAGCCATCTCTCCCCAGAATAAACTCTGGCGCGCCCAGCACATAACACTCTTCAGGGCTGTATGCGACAGCGCTGTACTTGGTTTCGGAGGAAAAGCCCAACACTTGAAGGGCTTTCCGGGCGGTATCTGAAAGCAGGTCTTTTTGTAGTGCCTGCATGGTTTCGTTGTCGGGAGACATGTTAGAGACGAAGTCAGACAGGTGTTTTTCTAGGGCTGCTTCCTCCATCTGGGTAGTGAGGGGACGTATCCCCTGATAGACCATTTCAGGTTGCGTGATGGTTCCTGTTTTGTCTACGCACAGCACATCGACTCGAGCCAAAGTCTCCGTGCATTTCAGGTCTTGAACGAGGGTATTTTTGGTGGCCAGACGCAGTACGCTGGCAGCCAAAGCCAGGCTGACCATGAGGTATAATCCCTCAGGGATCATACCGATTACAGCGGCGGCGGTGGTTTCCACGCCTTCCTTCACAGCCAAGCCCAGCAGGGAAGTCTGGCGATAGAAGAGCATCCCTCCGATGGGGACGATGAGGATGCCGATGCCAATGAGCAGCCGGTTGAGAGAACGCATCATGCCTGGCAGGTGACTTTTTTTGGATTTTTTGGCTTCATTGGTGAGTTTGGAGGCGTAGGAATCGGCCCCCACTTTGGTCAGCACGGCATAACATTTGCCGGAAACCACGAAGCTGCCGGAGAGCAGTTCGCTGCCAACACCCTTGGAAATTTCGTCGGACTCTCCGGTGATGAGGGATTCATTGACTTGAACGGAACCAGAGACGACCATGGCATCTGCGGGAATCTGATTTCCGGCAGATAAGATTACGAGGTCGTCTTGGACCAGTTCGGCAGTGTACACAGAGATAACAGTCCCATCTCGCACCACATGGGCCTTTGGAGCAGAGAGCAGAGAGAGGTTATCCAGCTTTTTTTTGGCATGTAGCTCCTGAATGATGCCGATGGCAGTGTTTGCACCCACCACCAGCAGGAAAATGAGTTCTCCCCAGGAGCCGACGGCGATGAGAAAACCGGCGATGATGAAAAAGATGATGTTAAAGAAAGAAAATAGGTTTTCCAGCACGATTTTTTTTACAGACTTGGTGGGGGAATCTGGTGGTGTATTAACCAGTCCGGCCTGGATTTGGTTTTGCACCTGAGCGCTGGTAAGCCCCGATGTCTGCTGGCCGGGGGACGGTTGCAGAGATGGCATAAACAGGCCTCCCATTTGGAAGAAAATTTCGACGGAAAAGACCGGAGGTCCAAGGGCGCTTGTCCCGTGGAACCTCCGGTCTTTGCAGCCAAAGGTAGTATACTATTTTTCGACGAAAATAACAACGAATAGTTTGTAAACAATTATTTGGCAACGGAATGACAGCCAGCGCAGCTGTGGGAACATGCCCAGAGATCTTCAGCGGTAGGTTTCCAATTTTCGGCATAGCCGTCGCACTTGGCACATAGATCGTCCACTTCTTCCAGGGCAGTCACATCGCTGGGATGGGCGCCGGATTTGTGCACGATTTCCCGTAGTTTGTCTGGGTTTTCCAGCATAGGACAGGGCCGCAGATGGTTTTCGTTAAAGGGTTGACCGTCGTGGTAGGCCCGGAAGAGGGGAGAACGGAGGGCATCTAACAGGGACTTTTCCCGGATGTTGGAGTCAGAATAGTGGATGAACACGCAAGGATCACAGTCACCGTTTGCATTGATGTGCAAATAACGTCTGCCGCCGGCAATACAGCCCCCCACATACTCACCGTCATTCTGAAAATCGAGCATAAAGATTGGCTTCTGCCCCCGGAGAGTACGGATTTGGTGGTACATATACGCTCTCTGCTCGGGGGAAGGCAGCAGTTCTGGCACAGCATCCTTGCCTACGGGCATGTAGTGGAAGTACCAGACAAAGTAAGCGCCCCATTCCACCAACTGGTCCACATAGGCTTCCGTACTCACGTCCTTGATGTTTGCACTGGTGTAACAGGTGGAGACGCCAAAGGGCAAACGATTGCTTTTGAGCAAGTTCATGGCGTGTACGACTTTTTGGTAGGTGCCATCGCCCCGGCGGGAGTCCGTGGCTTCCTCGAAGCCTTCTACGCTGATGACGGGGACAAAGTTTTTTACCCGCAGCATATCCTGGGCGAACTGCTCATCAATCAGGGTGGAGTTGGTAAAGCACATAAAGATGGCATCGGAGTGTTTTTCACAGAGTTTGATGAGGTCTTTTTTCCGCACTAGGGGTTCCCCGCCGGTGTAGATATAGAAATAGGTTCCCATTTCTTTCCCTTGGCGGATGATGTCATCAATCTCGTCAAAAGAGAGGTTGAGTTTGTTGCCGTACTCTGCGGCCCAGCAGCCTTTGCAATGGAGGTTGCAGGCGGAGGTAGGATCGAGTAGGATAGCCCAAGGGATGTTGCAGTTGTATTTGTTGCGGTACTCATCCTGTTTTTTCCAACCGGTGATACTAGCGTTGAGGAAGAGATTGGAGAGCAAGGTTTCGGTAAAGCCCAAGTCCATCTCGGTCATCATACGCACCACCAGCTTGTGGGCAGTGGAGTCCTCGTTGTTGATGGCATCACGGATGGCTTTCCGTTGGCGAGGGAAAGACTGAGGTCCATCGCCTGCGAATTTGTCCACCATATCCATGACACGAGTCAAGTTTTTGATGGGGTCTTTTTCGATATAGGAAAAGGCCTGGTTGAGTGCAAACTTTTTGATGCTGTCACCTAACATAAAAATTCCTCCCTTATGTGTGATGCTGAGAAAACTCCGATCCAAAATGAGAAGCATGCAGAGGATAAGTTTGTAGGGATAAAAAATCCTTTGGCATATAGTTTAGTACGTTCCCGTTGGGATTGCAAGAGAGTATCTTTAGAAGGAATGAGACCTTGTGAAAAACGTACAGTGGGTGGGGATCGAAGGAGAGTCAAAAGTCTGAGACTATAAGAGATCTTTATTTATTATAGATCTTTGTTTTTTATTTTGCAAGTGTTTTTTACAAAAGCAGTTACTTAAATGAAAAATGTTGGGACATAAGGAACGTATTTCCAGCGATTGAAAAATAAAAAGGGTTGTGTTACGATAACGAAAAAGGTTTCACGTAAGATAAGTTATAAAGAATGACAAGATAATGAAAAATAAACGAAACAGAGGCTTTTAAGTTTTGAACAAACAGATAGATTTAAAACGGATAGGGGAGTGTGTTACATGAAAAAGTTCATCTTTTTATATCGACATATCAAGGCTCATGCAATCGTGGGAAATTCGTGGTGACATGAGCGCTTTTCTATCCTTTAAAATACTTGAAAGTGTAGCGTTTATTCAGATAATCGGAAATTAGATATAAAATTTAATGCATTTAACTGCCTTCTACCCCTAATCGTTGCCAGCGGATCATCAGATCATAAAACAGGATAAGAGGATACCTGAAAAAGCCTCATGCGCTGGCATGATATTTTTTGGCGTAACGCGAGAGGATGGATGACAATGTTTCAAGGATTTTGTGAACAAACAAACGATTTTCTCTGGGGAATTCGGCTGAACAATCAGCGGGAGTGGTTTTTGGCCAACAACCAGACGTACCTGGACTATGTGCAGACGCCTATGAGAGCGTTGGCCCAGGAAGTCTATGAGGCGTTTTCTGCTGCCCACGAGGAGTTGCCGCTTATGGTGCGGATCAGCCGGATCTATCGGGATGCCCGTCGTTTATATGGACGAGGGCCATATAAAAGTCATGTGTGGTTTTCTTTGCGGATGGCGGGGGAGGACTGGGCTGAGCAACCGGTGTTTTGGTTTGAAATTTATCCTTCCGGTTATGCCTATGGCCTGGGGATCTATCAGGCGCGTCCCGCCACCATGGCCCGGTTTCGCCAGGCGGTAGACCGGGACCCCAGGGAAATGCTCCAGCTGGCGAAGGCATTTCAAGCGCAGAATCGTTTCCACCTGGAGGCAGAAGAATATAAGCGGCCCAAAGGCAACCCGCAGCCACCTCTGGATCAGTGGTACAACCGCAAGAGTCTGGATCTGACTTGCAGCCGTCCTGTTGACAGGCTACTTTACAGCCCGGAGTTGGTGGGGGAGTTGGCAGCGGCATTTGAGAGTCTCATGCCTTACCATCAATATTTTTCGGCCCTTTGTCGGCGGGCGGATTGAGAGAGCGCTTGCAGATTTGAAAGTGATTGCGGTGGTAGTCCAGGATGCCTTCCTGCCGCAGTTTGGACAGCTCCCGGGAAAGGGCGCTGCGGTCAGCACCCAGGAAGCTGGCCATGCCAGCCCGGTCGAACGGGATGGTGAAGGAGTCTCCCTGAGCGGCAGCGTATTGGGAGAGAAAGGTGATGATTTTTGTGCGCAGGGTACTCCGGGAGAGAATCTGCACCCGTTGATTGATTGTTAGCGTCCGTTCTGCCAGTGCGGAGATGAAACGGTTGGATAGTTCCCAGTCCAAAGGCAGAAAGGGAGGCTGAGGCGCTTTGATCCGATCTGGGGTCATCCATAAGATATCTGCATCGGAAACTGCACAGATGTAGATGGGGGCATCGGAGCCGAGAAAGCAATAGGATTCTCCAAAAAGCTCACCTGGTCCAACGCTGTTCATGATTAGGTGGTGTCCGTCCATATCGTCCATATAGACCTGGACTGTTCCTGTGAGGACAAGGCCGAAGCGCAGCAGGGGAAAGGAGACTTTGTGGAGGAAGGCACCTTTTTGATAGGATTTTTTCTTTGCGCTGAAGTACGCCAAGGCATAGGCGCGATCCTCTGGGGAAAGTCCACGGAAGAGGGGACATTGCTCTATGGGGGAGGGATGGGGCATGTTACGGCCTCCTTTTGAGGAACAAGATAGGATATGCATTCTATTATAAAAAAAGTCCGTTGCATTTGCAACGGACTTTTGCAGCTTGTCAAAAAATCGGGAAGAGAAAGACAGAGGATGCACTGACGAGCTGCGCAGTTAGGCAGCGCTGGATGGAGGGGCGCCAGCGGAGTCGAAATCTTTCCCCAGAATGTTGTGGCATCCCTCCAGGGCATACTGTAATTGGCCATAAACTGCATCAGAAACAAGAGATCGTTCTCCGGCATTGTAGTCGGCCATGGCATCGTTGACATCCAGAATGAGATACTGGTCTTGGACACCTGGTCCCCGATTGAGAACCAGCAAAGGAACGTAACTGACATTGGTGATGGTGGTTTCGCCGGAGGAAAAATCTTTCGTCAGTTCCAGGTTGAGTACCGCAGTGGTGTCGGTGTAGTTGACACTCACCGTGGCAGGACTCTGATTGGAGACGAAATTTCCCAGGGAATAGGAGACGAATCCAGAGCGGACAGAACCATCTTCTAAGGTTACATTTCTGGTTTCCATCGGCTGTGGGACGTGGGAATGACTGCCCAGGATCACATCTGCACCATTGGCGATCAGGAAATCTGCGACCTTGGTCTGGTAATCGTTTTGGCTCGTCTGGTACTCAATGCCCCAGTGGATCATCACGGCGATCAGATCGGGCTTCAGACTCTTGGCGTGCTCCAACTCTTTTTTGAGCTTTTCCTGGTTCAAATTGGTGCAGGTACTCATGTAGTCGGTGTTGAAGCAGTTGAGGGAGAAATTCCGTGCTTCCTGGATCGGGATGCCGTTGGTGCCGTAGGTATAGCTCAGGAAGGCCACAGAAATCCCCCCCACATCAGCGACCACTACACCATTGTTTTTGTCGAATTCTTCTTGGGTGCGGTAACTGCCTACATGGGCAAGGCCTGCCTTGTCTAAGGTGTCCAGGGTACGCACAATGCCGTCGAATCCTTTGTCCATGCTGTGGTTATTGGCGGTGGAGACCAGATCGAACCCAATCGCTTTGGCATCCTTGGCCAGGGCATCAGGAGCGCAGAACTGGGGATATCCAGAATAAGGTGGTCCATTGAGGGTGGTTTCTAAGTTGACCACAGCATAGTCGGCGCTTTCAATCCAGGGTTTGACATATTGAAAGCAAGGCTGATAGCTATAAGTATTTGTGGCCGCGTTATAGGCATCGTTTGTCTGGGGAGAATGGCTCATCATATCCCCGCACACCGCCAAGGTGGCGGTGATAGGGGCGGGTACATCGTCATTCTGATTCTCGTGGGTATCTGGCCCACCGGCGGGAACAGCTTGCTGACGCAGTCCGAGAAAAATCAGCAAGGCACATAAGACGAGTAGAACTGGAATGATAAAGAGCAATTTCTTGTTCATGGTCTTCCCTTTCTCGTGATAAATATGAGTGGAACTGTGATGTGGGATACCCTTGCACGCGCTTTCTGTTGCGAATGGGGGAAAACAGAGGCGAGAGGAAGGGATCTATTTTATCATTTATAAAGTGTATAGGGCAGCAGCGGCGGACCCTGTGGCAGGCATCTCATCGCCATACCAAAGAGCAATCTGCAGCCCCAGTTCATCCCGGAGGAGTGATTGGACTTGGGTTTCCAGAGCGGCTTTTAGGGGAGGGGATTGGAAAGCAGCGCCCTCCAACCCAAGGCAAACAGGCGTTTGCGGGTCCCGTCCGCTGCCGATGAAAGTCAGTACAGCGGCGAGGTTGGCACAGATCAGACGTGCAGATCGTGTAAGCACGGCCTGTCCGATGGCCAGACCGACTGCCCGATCTTCTGGCTCTCGACAAAAGTGGGCCAAGGTGCCGCCAGTTTTTGGGTTGGTGAGGAAGTCAGATAAGGTGTCTAAGTCTAACCAGGTCAGGGACAACACGTCTCGGCTGCACCCAAAGGAGAGCAGTTTGCGTTCTGCCGCTTTGATCATCACCAGCCGGAAGATCTCTCCCAAATACTCGGTGGAAACCATTTTTAGATAGAGGTCGAGACCAGGGCCGTAGCAGTCGCGATCCTTGCTGTAATCCACCAGACCGAAGGGGACACATTGTGCTTGGGAGAATCCGCCGGAAAAGAGGGTCAGATCACCGGGGATCCCGGGCCAGCGCAAAACGATGCTGCCGGGAGCCACAAATCCCAGGTCAATGGTGCTGCCCCAGGTTAGGCCAAGGTAGCGACTCTGGTTGGGATTGCGGACGGAAGCAGCCAGCAGAGCGGCATCTGCCTGGCTGACCAGAACCATGGGTGGGCAGGGGAGGGAACGCTGGGACAGCTCCTCACGCAGGGCAGCCAGCACGGGCTGATTGGTAAAGTCGCTGACAGACATGGAACCAGGAAAGCGGCGGATGCATCCATCCCCTTTGCTGTCGTAGTCTACGGGGAAAGGCAGGCATAGCGCCAGGGCCTGGGCCTGTGATAACAGAGGCTCGATGAGTTCTGCGACGGCATAGAGAAGGTCAGAAAAAGGTGCAGGATATTCTCGTCCGGGTACTGGAAAACTATCCTGCTGGGTTACCTGGGGGACATTCTTTGTGAAGGTGACAAGAGAAACCTGGATTTTCTGGTCATCCATCTGGGCCACTGCTACGGGCGTGTTTTCTTTGAGGGTACCAGAAGGTTTGAGAAAGCTGGGGAGCATAGGAATGGAAGATGTTCCACCATACAGCGAGATACGCATCTGAGAGAGGAAAAGCTGCGCCAAGGTTGGAATGTGCAGCGTATCTGGGGTCATGCTGTTGGCACGCAGGAGATCAGTCAGTTTTTGCTGGGTGATTGGATTCATAGAAACGAAGCCTCCTTTCTACATAGTATACCATGTTTTTCCGAAAGTTAAAGCCTGTATGGGCGAAAAAAGAGAGGAGAAGAGGGGGGATCGCAAGAGGATGGAGTAGGGAAAAGGAGAGGCAGATACACAAAGAGAGGATCGCATTCCGCGATCCTCTCTTTGTGTATCGTGTTAAGAAAAGCTTAGTATTTGCTGAACCGTTCCGCAGGGGACTCACTTTGTACGGGACGATAAGAGTCCTGAGAATAGGTAGGGTAGGTGTCGTTGGTTGTGGTATTGTAATCCCCCTCGGAATCGACGCGCAGCTTGAACCGTGCAACCACGCTCTTGACCAGGCTGGCCTGAGAGGAAAGCTCTTCACTGGCAGCGGCAGATTCCTCGCTGGTGGCAGAGTTGGTCTGGACTACGGCAGAAATCTGTTCGATGCCTTCCGTTACCTGAATGATGGAAGCGGCATCCGACTCGATTGCCTCAGCGATGTGGGAGATTTCTTCCACAGAAGCAGTGGTAGCCTCAATGGTTTCCACCAGAGAATCGGAGACCCGGTGAACGATCTCGTCACCATTCTTCACGGACTCGATGGAGTTAGAGATCAGATCCTTAGTGGCCTTAGCAGCTTCATCAGACTTAGCGGCAAGGTTACGCACCTCGTCAGCAACCACGGCAAAGCCCTTTCCGGCGCTGCCAGCGCGAGCAGCCTCGACAGCAGCGTTCAGTGCCAAGATATTGGTCTGGAAAGCGATCTGCTCAATGGTGTCAATGATCTTCTCAATCTCCTGAGAGGATTGGGTAATCTGATGCATAGCCTGGACCATTTCCTTGATGTCGGAGGCACTCTCGTTGACGTGGTCACCAGCAACTTTGGATCGTTCCATAGCCAAAGCCGTGCGCTGGGCATTATTCTGGGAACTGTTAGAGATTTCATTGATGGTTGCGGAGAGTTCCTCTACGGCGCTGGCCTGCTGGGTAGAGCCTTGTGCCAGGGCCTGTGCAGTGGTAGCAACCTGGTCAGCACCTGCGGACACTTGCTCTGCGCCGCTATTGATCTGGGAGATCGAGTCGCTGAGATCGCAGACGATCCTGCGAAGGCTCTTATACACAGGGGTCAGACTGCCTACATAAGCCTCTGGGGCACTAGAGCGAACGTTAAGGTTTCCTTCTGCTATTTCGTTCAGGAGCATACATTCATCTTCGATGATGGCTTTCAAGGCTTTCTGGCTGGTCCGCAAAGCAGAGCAGGTATCCCCGAATTCATCGCGGCTTTGGTAGGAGATTTCTGCATCAAAGTCACCCTTAGACAGGGCAACAGAAGCGTTGCGGATTTGGTCGAGGGGAGGAACCATATAGCTGAGCAACTTCCGCGTGGTAACGAAGCTGCCAACGAGTCCTGCAACGACGAGACCTACGAGTATGGTCAACAGCAGAGCATACAGATCTTCTGCTCGATCAACACGCGCAGAAGTCACGCTATGCTGAGCACTTGTGACATCCCGTAAGAGAGCCGCCTCTTCCTCCAGAAGGGGGAGGAATTGAGAATGCAATACTTGGTAGGCTTTTACATCGCTTTCAGGGGTGTCCTGTCGCATGTAGTCGTGGAAGGAGGTGCGATACTGTTGTTGTTCCTTGATACAAGTATCGACTTTTTCTAAGATACTCTTGTCTATGGTGGTGGTTCCTTCAAATTCCTTCAACAAGATTTCATTGCGCTCAATGTCTTTGTTGGCCTCATTCAGTCGCTCCACCACTTTTTGCTGATCCGGTTCTACCAAGGCCAGCAAAAGGAGGTTTGCTTCGCTCTGGAGGTTGCGGCGCATCTCCCAAATCCGTTCGACATTGGGCAAAGTTCGATCCACGAAGGTGTCAATTTGGTCATGGAGTTCTTTCATTCCCCAGGCCCCGCCGATGGCAATAGCCATGCTCAGACAAACAATAATGATTAAACTAACAAAAATTTTACGTTTGACTTTCATATTTTTCATG
>JAHHRP010000056.1 GCA_020025735.1 Evtepia sp. | reverse complement strand
GGCATATGGTGCCCTTTATCCGACGGGGATTGCATTGTGTGCTGCGTCGAAATATCAAAGTCGAACTATTGGATGCTCTGTCCATTTCTATCTCTGCCTGCCGTGGTGATTTCAGGACTGCTGGCGCAGTGATGTTCCTGCTGGAGCTGGGCGAACTGTTGGAGGAGTGGACCAGAAAAAAATCCGTGGAAGATCTGGCGCGGTGTATGTCTTTGAATGTTGACCGTGTCTGGGTAAAAGCACCAGACGGCAATGAGGTGCTGGTTCCTGTGTCTCAGATTCACCCCGGTGATGCCGTTGTGGTGCGCGCTGGTGGAATCGTCCCTGTAGATGGCTTAGTTCTGGAAGGAGAAGTGACTGTAAACCAGGCATCCCTCACCGGAGAGTCCATTCCTGTTCCTAAGCGTCCTGGGGGTGCCGTCTATGCTGGAACTGTGGTTGAAGAAGGCGAGTGTGTGCTGGAGGTCAAACAAGCATCTGGCGAAAGCCGATATGATCAGATCGTTCAAATGATTGAACGATCCGAACAGATGAAATCTGCAGCAGAGAGCAAGGCGGCAAATCTAGCCGATAAGCTAGTCCCCTACACCTTTGCCGGAAGTCTGCTCGGCCTCATACTTACCCGAAACGTCGCACGAGCACTATCGGTATTGATGGTGGACTTCTCCTGCGCCTTAAAATTAGCAATGCCTTTGGCTGTGCTTTCTGCCATGCGGGAAGCTGGAAAAGCACATATTACAGTCAAGGGTGGTAAGTTCCTGGAGGCTGTAGCCGCAGCCGATGTCATCGTCTTTGATAAAACCGGAACACTGACCCATGCCTGCCCAAAAGTTGCTCAGGTCATTCCCTTCGGTGGCATGGAAGAAACCGAGATGCTGCGGTTGGCTGCTTGTTTGGAGGAACATTTCCCCCATTCTATGGCAAACGCTGTGGTAGAAGAAGCCAAGATTCGTGGGCTGACCCACGAGGAATTCCACTCGAAGGTGGAATATCTGGTGGCACACGGGATCGCCAGCACAGTCAACGGTCAGCGGGTTCTGATTGGCAGCGCGCACTTTGTCTTTGAAGATGAAGGCTGCTCCATCCCAGCCGGAGAGCAGTCCCATTTCGATGCGTTACCGCCAGAGTATTCCCATCTGTATCTTGCCGTAGGTGGACAGTTGGCAGCAGTCATCTGCATCTCTGACCCGCTGCGTACAGAGGCAAAACAGGTCCTTTCCACGCTGCGTGAAATGGGGATTACCAAAACCGTCATGCTTACTGGTGACAGCTGCCGCACTGCCACAGCCATTGCAAGTCAAGTCGGGGTGGACGATTTCCGCTCTGAGGTACTCCCCGCAGACAAAGCGCAGTTTGTTGCACAGATGCGGAAAGAAGGCCACACCGTTTTGATGGTGGGTGACGGCATCAATGATTCCCCAGCACTCTCTGAAGCGGATGCTGGCATTGCTATCAGCGATGGCGCTGCCATCGCTCGGGAGATTGCCGACATCACCATCGCTGCTGACAGCCTTTGGGAGCTGGTGGAACTGCGGCGGATCTCCATGGAACTGATGAAACGCATCCATTCCAACTATCGTTTTGTCATTGCTTTCAATGGTAGTTTGATTGCGCTTGGCGTAGCAGGCGTCCTCTCCCCTGCTGCCTCTGCTACACTTCATAATCTTTCTACCCTTGGTGTCAGCTTGCGGAGTATGAGTTCTCTTCCCAAAAAAACTACCCCTCCCTCTACCAATCAACTATCTTGACATTTTCGCAAAGACAAAGGTTTATCCAGAAAAAAAGAGCCATAGAATCTCTTTGAGCCTCACAAAAAGCCCAGTTCAGTTTTCATTCACTGAACTGGGCTTTTATCAATTCACACATCTGAAATAAAGGCATTCCTGCCTGTCAAAAAAGACTCATCTGACTGGTCTCCGGCATAGAACCCAAAGCACCAGCAGCACGAAGCTGTTCCACATGGGTTTTAGAAACTTTTGGACACGCAGATAACAGCTCTTCCTGAGAAATAAACGTCCTGCCCTCCCGATTTTCTACAATAGAAACAGCAGCCGCCTCTCCCAAGCCTGGAATCGCAGTGAAGGGAGGCAATAAGGTTCCCTTCTCTGCATCCATAATAAATTTCGTTGCGTCAGAACGGTAAAGATCCATAGACTCAAATTGAAACCCTCGAAGATAGAACTCATAGCACACTTCCAAAGTGACCAGCATGTCCTCCTCTACGGCAGCGGCATCTTTTTCTTTTGCCTCGATCTCCTTCATCTTTTGTCTGCATACCTCCATCCCCTGGCACATACAGGTGGCATCAATGGCCTTGGCTCGAATGGAAAAATAGGCCGCATAGAAAGCAAGGGGGCGATGGACCTTAAACCAAGCAATACGAAAAGCCATCATCACATAAGCTACCGCATGGGCCTTGGGGAAGCGATACCCAATCTTGGCCAGCGACTCGATGTACCAATCAGGAACATCCGCTGCCCGCATGGCCTCCTCCCAACCGGGCTGAAACCCTCCCTTTTTGACCTTTCCCTTCCGCACAGCTTCCATAATGTCAAAAGCCATTTTGGGTTCTACCCCCTGCTCCATCAGATAGAGCATGATATCATCCCGACAGCCAACCGTAGAATCAACCGTTGCAGTTCCAGAAACAATCAGATCTCGGGCATTTCCCAACCATACATCCGTACCATGAGAAAATCCCGACAACCGAATGAGGGTATTAAAGCGCTCTGGCTGGGTGTCACAAAGCATTTGGCGGGTGAATTTCGTGTTGAACTCTGGCACTGCCACAGCACCCGTTGGACCTAAAATGGGGTCCTCTTCGTAACCCAGAGGGGCAGAGTTTGTAAAAATCATCATCGTTTCTTTGTCATCCAGCGGGATCTCCTGTGCGTTGACACCAGTAAGATCTTCCATCATGCGGATCATCGTGGGGTCATCGTGTCCCAGCATATCCAGCTTTAACAGGTTGTCCTCCATCTTATGATAGTCAAAGTGTGTGGTGATGATGTCGGTGCCTGTGTCATCGGCAGGATGCTGGACAGGACAGAAATCATAGATTTCCCGATCCTGAGGGATGACCACCATCCCGCCAGGGTGCTGCCCGGTAGTCCGCCGGACACCAGTGCAGCCCAGTGCCAGACGATTCTCCTCTGCTTTTGTTACCTGTAAGCCCCGAGCCGCCAGATATTTTTTCACATATCCGTAGGCAGTCTTTTCTGCCACAGTACCAATGGTTCCAGCGCGGAAAACATGCCCTTCCCCGAAAAGCTCAAACGTATATTTATGGGCGTTTGCCTGATACTCTCCTGAAAAGTTTAGGTCAATGTCTGGCACCTTTTTTCCGCCATACCCCAAGAAGGTCTCGAAGGGGATATTAAACCCATCTTTTACATATTTTGTCCCACAGACGGGACACACCGCATCAGGCATATCTGCCCCGCAGCCATAGGCCTCTCCTGCGGCAAAGTCTGCATGCTTACAGTTGGGGCATCGATAGTGTGGGGGCAGAGAGTTCACCTCCGTGATTCCTGACAGGAACGCCACAATAGACGAGCCAACAGAACCACGGGACCCAACCAGATACCCATGCTCCAGAGAGTTTTGCACCAGCTTTTGCGCTGACATATAAATCACGTCATATTTTCGTTCAATGATGCCAGGAAGCTCCAGTTCGATCCGATCCTTTACGATTTGCGGCGGGTCTTCTCCATAAAGCTCGTGCGCTTTTCCCCAGACCAGATTATACAGCTCTTCCGCAGAGTTTTCCAACTTCGGCGCAAAGAGGCCATCGGGAAGGGGCTTGACCTTCTCACACCAAGAAGCCACCAGATTGGTGTTGGTGACTACCACCTCATAGGCTTTCTCCTCTCCCAAGTAAGAAAATTCCTCCAGCATCTCCTGGGTCGTGCGGAAATAGAGCGGGTTGGGTGCATCCGCGTCATCGAACCCTTTGGTATCCAGGAGAACGTGGCGGTAAGCTTCGTCCTCAGGGTCCAGGAAGTGGACATCCCCGGTAGCACAGACTGGTTTCCCCAACTCCTCACCTAAGCGGACCACCATCCGGTTCCACTCTCGGATCTGTTCCCAATCTTTTGCAACACTCTTTCCATTTTTATCTGGACGGAGCATGAACGCATTATTGGACAAAGGCTGTATCTCCAGATAATCATACCAGGAAGCAATGCGGCATAATTCCTCCCAATCCTTGCCCCGTAGGATCGCCTGATAGAGTTCTCCTGCTTCACAGGCAGAGCCAAGAATCAGCCCTTCCCGATTGCGGTTGATCTCACTCTTCGGCATGATAGGAAACCGTTTAAAATAGTCCAGATGGCTCAGAGAGATCAGTTTATATAGATTCCTCAGACCCGTCTGATTCTTGGCCAGTACGATCAAGTGCTTCGGCATCCGACGAGCTTTGCCCAGAGAGCTTGTCCTGGCCAGAGAGGGGTTAATCTGCTGTAAGGTGTCAACCCCTCGATCTCGGAGCATCTGGATAAAAGGAACCAGCATATAGCCTACCATGGCCGCATCATCAGATGCCCGGTGGTGATTGAAATCGGGCAAGTTCAACTGGCGGCAGACCACATCCAATTTATACTTTCCCAACTCTGGCAATAGATTCTGCGCCAGGGGAAGGGTGTCCAGAAACGTGGGAACAAAGTCAATCCCATGTCGCTGACAGCCAGCCCGAATGAACCCGATGTCAAACTCGGCATTGTGGGCGGCCAGCGGGCGGCCAGCAGCGAAGTCCAAAAAGGCACGGATCGCCTCCTCCTGGCTGGGGGCGCCAACCAACATCGCATCGGTGATGCCGGTGAGCTGCACGATATTGGGGGCCAGTTTCCGCTGGGGGTTCACAAACGTCTGGAAGCGCTCCTTGATCTCTCCCCCCTCCAACACCACCGCACCGATCTCAGTAATCACATCATCGGTCTTACTCAGCCCCGTGGTTTCCAGGTCAAAGCAGACAATGGGCGCATCTAAGTCCTGATCCTGGTTGCCGCGAACAGTCAGTCGGTCATCCACATCGTTCATGTAATAGGCTTCCGTTCCCAGGAGGACTTTTATTTTGTCTTTCCCCGCACTCCAGGCATCTGGAAAAGACTGCGCCACCCCATGGTCCGTAATGGCAATCGCTGGATGCCCCCAGGAAATGGCACGCTTGACTGCATCTTTGGTGTCAGTAAGGGCGTCCATAAGAGACATTTTGGTATGGAGGTGGAGTTCTACCCGTTTTTCCGGGGCTTCGTCTTTCTTGAGTGGTTTTTCCGCCGTCTCAATGATCATCGGCTCCAGAACCATATCGTTGTCAAAACGATTTAAATTCAGACGACCGGAGACTTTCAAATGCATCCCGATCTTGACCCCCTCCACGATAGGGATGCCCTCATCACCAGGCATAAACTTACTTACCCGGATGGAACTCGTATAATCGGTGATATCAAAGCTGATGACCCAAGCACTGCGCTTTTTCAACTCCCGGTGTTCCACAGCAAAAACATCTCCTTCTACTGTGACGACACCCATATCCAGTTCCAAGGTATTCATAGCACGCGGGACTTTCTTTATCTGACGCGGGCCATAGATCCGCTTGGCAGAAAACCCCCTAGATTCTTTGCTGGCTGTCATTGCCTCCTTCATGGCCTTCTGCCGCATCTTCTCTGTTTGACGAAACAGCGCCTCCTGCTGGGACAATGCTTTCTGCTGTTTGGGCTGTGGTTCTTCTATTGCAGGCATTTCCGGCACAGATTCAAGGCTCTCCTGAGGTGCCTGGATGGGGACTGATGCCAATGCTGGCTCTTCCTTGGCACAGGTCGTAGAAAAGGTCACATAGGAAAGCCCGTAAACCTGAGCAAGTTCCTGCTCCACCTGGGCAAGTAAAGCTGGGTCAGGCTGCTGCTGGCAGAGGAGTTTTGCTTCGATGGTTCGCTTATGGCTGTCCAGCACTGCACCGATGACCAGCCAGGTTTTTATATCAGGTTCTAGGTTTGGGGTCGGGTGATATTGAAAAAACATCTCCAAAAACGGCAGGTGTTTCTCTGGCATAATGAGGCTTCCTTTCTTTGGGTAGATAGCCCCCAAAACAGGGGGAAAACAGCGGCAACGCCGCAGACATACTTTATCATGAAGGAGGGACACCCAATGGATGGCGCCCCTCCCCTAACAACAAAACCAAAATAAAAACCAGCGTAAATGGATCACTGCGTTACGGCAGCTGCTCAATCAGCGCCATCAGTTCCTCCACCAAGTCCTCTTGACGCACCTGTTTGACCACCTCACCACGACGGAACAAAAGCCCTTTCCCGTTGCCCCCTGCAATCCCAACATCCGCAGCAGCAGCCTCGCCAGGGCCATTGACTGGGCATCCCATCACTGCTACGGTAATGGGCTTTTTGACGGTTTTGAGCCGATCCTCTACCTCCTGCGCCAGTGGAATGAGGTCAATCTTAGTTCGCCCACAGGTAGGACAGGCGATCAGATCTGGGCCATCTCGCCGTATCCCAATGGCTTTTAAAATGTCTCGGGCAGCATAGACCTCCTCCACTGGGTCTGCGGTGAGGGTCACCCGCATGGTGTCTCCAATGCCCAGGGCCAGCAAACCGCCGATCCCAGCAGCAGACTTTAACGTCCCCATACGGAGCGTCCCCGCCTCAGTTACCCCCAAGTGCAGAGGGTAATTCGATTGCTGGTGCATCAGCTGATAGGCTCCCATGGTAATGGGTACGGAGGAGGATTTTAAGGAAACACAGATGTCATCAAAATCATAGCGATTTAAAAGAGCAATGTGTCCAAATGCAGAATCCACCAATGCCTGTGGGGTAACTCCCCCATACTTGGCCAAAATGCTCTTTTCCAGAGAACCTCCATTGACCCCAATACGAATGGGAATTTTTTTTCGAGCACAGGCTTGTGCCACCGCCTTGACGCGGTCTTCCCCACCAATGTTGCCAGGATTGATGCGAACCTTATCTGCCCCAGCTTCTATACACTCTAAGGCCAGACGATAGTCAAAGTGGATATCTACCACGAGAGGAAGGGCAATCTGTTCCTTGATTTGTCCCACTGCCTTAGCTGCAACCATATTAGGCACCGCGACTCGAACAATCTCACACCCAGCAGCAGCCAAACGACGAATCTGTGCTACGGTAGCTGCTACATCATGGGTAGGTGTATTGGTCATAGACTGAATCGTTACCGGAGCACCACCGCCCACAGGCGTGCCTCCTACCAAGATCTGTTTTGTCATACTCAGGTCACCAGCTTCCAAATATCACTGAAGGTCACAACCACCATCAACAGAATGAGAAGGGTAAAGCCCATACCGTGAATCCATGCCTCATACTTAGCAGGGAGTTTTTTCCCTGAAAAGAGAAACCATAGTTCCCCCACCAACAGGAGGAAAATCCGTCCCCCGTCCAGCGCTGGAATGGGCAGTAGATTCATAATCGCCAAGTTGACTGCGATAAGAGCAATGATATAACACACATTTTGCATCCCAGCTGCCAAGTCATTCCCCTGGCTGCCTGCCTGACCCAAATAAGAGACAATCCCCACCGGACCTGACATATCATGTAACCCAACCTGACCTGTGAAGAGCATCACCAATCCAGACCACACTGCTTTGCCAAAGTACCAGCAAGTGTGCCAGCTCTGCTTGATCAAACCTGGAATGGTAACCTTTTCTACATTGAAATAGATCCCGTACATTTTCACCTGCTGTCCGTCCACGGTATACTCTCGGGGCGTAAGCGGTAAATCGTCCAAAACCACTTTCTCTCCGTTGCGCTCCACCACCAAGTCCATGCTTCCTGCACCGGCGGCAGCATTCAGTTGGGTACTCAGATCAGAATAGATGGGAACTGCATGGCCATTCACCGACAAAATCCGGTCTCCTGGCAGCAGGCCTGCTGGACCTGCACAGGGAAAGCCCTCCATAAAATCTCGAATCACTGGTACTGTGTAACTCCCAGCAGAAACAAAAAGGATGGCCACCAGGACAAAGCCTGCTATAAAATTCATCACGGAACCAGCGGCAAGGATAATGACTTTTCGCCAGGGCGCTTTGCAATAAAAGGACCGGGGATTTTTTGTGTCTTCGTCCTCCCCTTCCATCGCGCAATAACCACCAACAGGAAAGACCCGCAAGGAATATTTGGTTTCTCCCTTTTGAAAGGAAAGTATCGCAGGTCCCATGCCAATGGCAAACTCATTGACCTGGACGCCCAGGAGTTTGGCTGTGAGGAAATGTCCTCCTTCATGGACCGCAATGAGCAGGCCAAAGAGAAGAACGCCAACGATGATATAGAGCAAGTGTTTCACCTCAGAACATTAAGCGTTGTACCGTTTGCCGACCAGCGTCCGCGTCCCTTACCTTTGTCACAGGCAGGCGCGCTCTGCCGCTGTTCGGGCGGCCTTGTCTGCGGCATAAATGGTCTCAAGGGTCAAATTTTCCGCCCGCGGCACTGTCTCCAAGGCAGTCTGTACCACCCGTGGAATCTCCAAAAAGCCTATTTCCTCCTTCAAAAACCGAGCCACTGCCACCTCGTTGGCACCATTGAGAATGGCGGGGGCGGTCCCTCCCTCCTGCGCTGCTCGGATCGCAAGGGCCAAGCAAGGGAATGCCTCCAGATCAGGTTGGAAGAAGGTGAGCTTTCCAGCGGTCACCAAGTCCAGTGGTGTCACGGGTCCAGGCGTCCGTTCCGGCCAGGACAGAGCGTACTGGATCGGCAGGCGCATATCGGGGGCACCCAGCTGAGCAATGACACTGTTGTCACAGTATTCCACGGCGGAGTGGAGTATGCTCTCCCGATGCACCAGGATCTGGATTTTTTCTGGAGGCACCTTGAATAGAGACATGGCCTCCAGCAGTTCCAATCCTTTGTTCATCATGGTGGCTGAGTCAATGGTGACCTTGGCCCCCATAGACCAGTTTGGATGCTTTAGCGCACTGGCGGGCGTGACGGTTTGCAATGCCTCTCGGCTCCAACCAAAAAAGGGGCCGCCAGAAGCCGTGAGCAGAATGCGTTTGAGTTCTCGGTCATGGCTGCCCTGAAGGCTCTGGAAAATGGCCGAATGTTCTGAATCCACTGGCACAATTTCCACGCCTTTTTCCTGCGCCTTGGCCATGACCAGTGGACCAGCACAGACCAGTGTCTCCTTGTTGGCCAGCGCAATGCGCTTGCCACTGTCGATTGCTGCAAGGGTAGGGGCCAGACCTGCAATACCCACCAGAGCAGTAACGGCGGTATCCGCCTGTGGCAGACAGGCAGCAGCCAAAATCCCCTCCTCCCCTGCTAACACACGCACATCTGTGTCTGACAGACGGGATGCCAAAGCAGCGGCTGCGGTTGGGTCCGCTGCCGCTGCCAGGATGGGATGGAAGGCACGAGCCTGCTGCTCCAAAAGATCAATATTATGGTGGGCAGTAATCGCAGCGACTCGATGTCCACAGGCTGCGGCCACTTCCAGGGTCTGGGTTCCAATGGAACCAGTAGAACCCAAAATTGTCAGACTTCTCATGTTGTGCCTCCCTTTGTAAAGGCAGGAAGCCAAAAGATCAACAGTTCCATCAAAGGCGCACAGAAAATCACACTGTCAAACCGATCAAGCACCCCGCCATGGCCTGGCAGAACACGCCCAAAGTCTTTGAGTTTTCGTGTTCGTTTGAAATAGGAAAAGGCAAGGTCTCCCACTTCTGTCATTACACCACCCAACAGGCCATAAACCGCCATGAAATAAAAATTGACCTCCACATGGGTGATAAAACGTATGACGACACCATATAGGATGGTAACAACCAAGCCGGCCACAAGACCACCCACAGAACCTTCCACCGTCTTCTTCGGGGAGAGACGAGGGGCCAGCTGATGCTTTCCCAGCAGCATTCCAATCAGCATAGCGCCAGCATCTACCGCAAAGGGAATCATAATCGGCAAGAAGATGTAGCTGGTTCGCAGTTCCAGCGCTCCCACACGGACCACAGAAGATAAGCAGTAAGAAATGAGAACTGCAAAGAAAAATCCTGCGCCCACCCGATCAATCTTCACTCGAAAACCACTGGCGAACCCCTCGGAAAAGACAACCATAAGATAGATCAGCAGAACCAGCAGTCCCCATTCATGGGGCTGACCAAAGTACACCCAGAACGGGACCGCCAATGCTATCGCTGCCGTATACAGTGCAATGCGGGGATGGTTCATGCCAATGGCATGAAGCGCTTCATACGTCCCCACCACCGACAGCACAGCAATGAGCGCAGGGGTTAGGGGGGCAGGCAGAACATATAGGACCAATAGGATCACAGGAATGCCTACACAGGCCACCAAAATCCGTTGTTTCACGTTATACGCCTCCAAATCTGCGCTGGCGGCGCTGAAAATCCGCCAAGGCCGTATCCAGCACCGCAGGGCTGAAATCTGGCCAGAGCACATCAGTAAAATAAAACTCGGCATAGGCCGACTGCCAGGGTAAAAAGTTGGAAAGCCGCAACTCACCGCTGGGTCGAATAATCAGGTCAGGATCAGGCACGCCTCTGCTATCCAAATAGCGGGAAAAGACTTCCTCCGTGAGGTCCTCGATCTTCTGGTGCCCTGCCAAAATCTCCTGTGCCCAAGTGCGTGCAGCGCGGAGAATCTCATCCCGCCCGCCATAGTTCAGGCAGACGTTGATCTGATACTTGGCGCCCGACACCGCAGCACCTGTTTGCTCAGTCTCTAAGCAAAGGTCACGCAGCTCCAGAGGCAATGCGCTGAGATCTCCAAAAAACTTGATGCAGAATCCATCTCTCTCCATCTTCTCCAGCGCTTCCAAAAGGTACTTATGCAACAGATCCATGATAGTGGAAACCTCCTCCACTGGACGTTTCCAATTCTCAGTGGAGAAGGCATACACCGTAAGGTAAGGGATCCCAAGGTCACGGCAGTGGTAGGCAATGGTGCGAAATGTTTCCGCTCCGGCAGCATGGCCAGCAGTCCGCGGCAGGCCACGTTTTTTGGCCCACCGTCCATTGCCGTCCATAATAATGGCAATATGCCCAGGCAGACGGGTCAGGTCAAGGCTTTCCCCCTCTGCTGACTTTTGTTTTTTATGCCAAAATGCCATAGCATATCCTTACAC
>JAHHRP010000055.1 GCA_020025735.1 Evtepia sp. | reverse complement strand
GATCGGGGGGTGCGCTTGCGGGCTGTGTTTGCCCGGGGGGCTGTCTTCTTAGTCATGGTCGATATAGAAGGGCTTCATGAGGCTTTTTTGCTCAGTGGAGTCCTTCTGGCGGCTTTTTGGCGGCTCCGGTCGAGGAGGGATGCGGACCCGGCTGCGGTTGGAGCGTGCCGGGGTTCGGTTGGGGTTGCTTTTCTGGATGGGGGCCGGAGCGCCCTTTTTTGGCCCCTTTCGTCGCTGGGCGGCTTGGATGGCCTGAGGTGCCTTGGGGGCCTGATCGGTGGGCAGTGGCTTCTGGGTTCGGTTCTTTCTCTCGCTCTTTTGGTGCTTGTTGCGGGAAGAGGTGGGTTTATAATATTGGTAGGCAGGTTTCGATGCCAGCATCCGAGCGGTAGCATCCATGATGACCTCGCCCTCCAGAGGGTCCCTGTGGGTGATCGAGAGGTCATTGGCGTTCTCAGCAGAATGGGTGGCTAAAAAGTCCTCCAAAGAACCCAAGTTTTGCTTTCCATGGGGATAGGTCCGCCGGGACTTTTCCGGTTTCTCAGCTGGGGTTTCAGGGATTGGGGGCAGTGTTGTCTGGGCGTCCTGTTTCTTGTTCTGACGCCGTTTGCGGCTGGGCGCTTTTTCTTTCTGAACGACCGTTTCGGCGGCTTGCTTCTCCACAGCCAACTTCCGCTGCTGGGCGTGTTTTTCCCGTGCGGCTTGCCGGGCCTCGGCATCCTCAGGGTTGACGATCCGTCCTCTGGCATCCTTGGTGGGGGCTTCAAAGACCTCCATGGGGTAATTGTGTTGCCGCCGAGGGATGGGTTTTTTCAGGAGTTTTTCAATATCCCGCAGCATGGGCATTTCCCCGTAGTCGCAGAAGGAGATGGCGGTGCCTTCCTTCCCGGCCCGGCCAGTACGACCGATGCGGTGGATGTAGGTTTCAGGGACCTCGGAGAGGTTGTAGTTAAAGACGAAGGAGAGATCTTCGATATCCAGCCCCCGCGCGGCAATGTCGGTTGCCACCAGGACCTGAAGCTGGCCTTGCTTGAATTTTCGTAAGCTCTCCTGTCGAGCGGTCTGGGATTTGTTGCCGTGGATGGCGGCAGAGGCTACCCCCCGGCGAGTCAGGTCACGGGCGACCTTGTCTGCGCCGTGTTTGGTACGGGTGAAAACCAAAGCGTTTTTCACGTTTTCCTGTGCCATGATTTCCAGCAGGAGGGTGGTTTTGTTCTTTCGGTCTACCAGGCAGACTTCCTGGCGAATGATCTCCACTGGAGAGGAGACGGGGGCTGCGGCTACCTTCACGGGGTCGTGAAGGAGGGTGTCCACCAGGTCTAGGATCTCCGGGGGAAGGGTGGCAGAGAAGAACATGGTTTGTTTTTTCTGGGGCAGCAGGCGGATGACTTTTCGGACATCATGGATAAAGCCCATATCCAGCATCCGGTCGGCCTCGTCCAAGACGAAGATCTCCACATGGGATAGATCCAGCAAACCTTGGCCAGCCAGGTCCAGCAGCCGGCCAGGGGTAGCGGTGAGGATATCTGTTCCTCGCTTGAGCTGTTCTACTTGAGGAGCCTGCCCCACGCCGCCGAAGATAACGGTTTCAGTCAAGGACAGGTTTTTACTGTATGCCCGCAGGTTGTCGTCGATTTGGATGGCAAGTTCCCGGGTGGGGGTGAGGATCAAGGCGCGGATGTTTTGACCGCGGCCCTGCTGGGCCAGCCGCTGGAGGATGGGCACCCCGAAGGCACAGGTTTTGCCTGTGCCTGTCTGGGCGCTGCCCAGAACGTCCCGACCGGCGATACCGGCGGGGATGGCTTTGGTCTGGATTGCGGTGGGTTCTTCGTAGCCATAGTCTGACAGGGCGGACAGGATGGGTTCCGTAATCCCAAGGGATGCAAAAGTTGACATAGTAATGAATAGCTTCCTTTCCTGCGTCCCCCCTCCGCCGGAGGGCGCTGTGGTTTGGAGTGTTGTCTCAGGCGGGAAGCGCCTTGCGGAGTCCGTCTCAGGGACGGATGAGAACAGTGGTGAAATGATGATGTGCCCGAGGGGAGAGGGACGTCTGCACACACGCGGGCCAGAGGAAGGGGAGAATTAGGGTTCGTCCCCTTCCAGAAAATAGGTGGCTTCCATGTCGGCCACGGACAGGGCAAAGGCCAGGGGATATTTGGCGAAGGCTTTGCCAATCAGGCGGCTGTCTTCGCTGCCGGAAAAGCCCATGTGCCAACGAATGGCCATGGCTTCTTCTCGGGTCAAGCGGAGAAAGCCGTTGACGACATAGACTGACTTTTCCCCATGACCGTAGGGTAAGGGATCCTCATAGCTGAAAGTGGGCACTTGGGTCCACTTTCCGTCTTCTCCCTTTACATTTCGGGTGGAAGGCTTATAGCAACCGATTTTGCACACGTCGTGCAGCAGGGCAACCAGAGCGATGGATTCTGGGGGATATTCCAGACCATAGAGGTCGGTGACCCGCTCCCGAGCCAAATAATCGGTTAGGCAGTGATAGACATTCAGGCTGTGTTCGCACAGGCCGCCAGCATAGGCCCCGTGATACCGAGCAGAGGCAGGTGCGGTAAAAAAGTCACTTTTCCAGGTGAGGTATTCCAGGAGGGCGTCTGCCCCTTCCCGATGGATGGTTCCCTGAAAAATCTCAATGAATTCTTCTTTTGCTGACATAGTTGTGGCCTCCTCTGTCTTTTTCGCGGCGGGGTGCTGCACCCGAATAGCTTATTGTACCATAGAATTCTGGCTTTTTCACGGCTTTTTCCCCGGCGGGAGAAAAAAGGGCACCTGGCACAAAAAGACCAGGTTTAGAGGACGGTTTTTTTCTGTTCCTTTGGCGGGGAATGGAGGGGTGCTTTTTCTTCATCTGACAAAAAAATCCCGGCCTGGGGAAACAAAATTGGCGTAGAGAATAGGGAAAAGTCCATGACTTTTTCTCTTGCCCGTGGTACAATAAAAAGGCTTATAATTCGTATAAAAACCATGACATCTTGTCATAAACCATAGCCATTGCAACGGAAAGGAAGACATTGCCATGAAAGAATTTAAAGGAAGCAGCAACTATGTCGTCTCTGAGGATCTTCTGCGGATCGTGAACATCGCCATTGCCTTGGAAAAGCCTCTGCTTATCAAGGGTGAGCCAGGGACCGGCAAGACCATGCTGGCTGATGCGATTGCAGAGGCGCTGGGCAAAAAGCTCATCATCTGGAACATCAAGTCCACCACCAAGGCCCAGGATGGCCTGTATGTTTATGACACCGTTCAGCGGCTGTACGACAGCCAGTTCGGCGGTGAAGGGGTGGATGACATTAAGAAATACATCAAGCTGGGCAAATTGGGAGAGGCGTTTTCTGCCGACGAACAAGTGATCCTGCTCATCGACGAGATCGACAAGGCCGACCTGGAGTTCCCCAACGACCTGCTGTGGGAGTTGGATAAGATGGAGTTCTATATTCCAGAGACCAAGGAGACCATTGCGGCCCGGCAGCGCCCCATTGTTATCATCACCTCCAATGCCGAGAAGGAACTGCCCGATGCGTTCCTGCGCCGGTGTATCTTCCATTATATCGCGTTCCCCACCCAGGATATGATGGCAGATATCGTCCATGCCCACTACGATAACATTGAGGAGCATCTGCTTCATCGGGCCATGGAAGCGTTTTATCAGGTGCGGGATCTGCCTACGGTGGCAAAAAAGCCTTCTACCTCGGAACTGCTGGACTGGCTCCAGGCGCTCCGGCTGGGCGGTGTAGACCCGGATGAGATCGAAAAGGAACTGCCTTATGCTGGCATTCTGCTGAAAAAGAACGAGGACCTCACTGCCGTCAAGAATGCCAAGAACCGCGTGAAAAACGGGTTCCGCTGGTAAGCCTGTGCGCTGCGGGAACTTGCCGAGGAAGGAGGGACACTTTGTTTATTGATCTGTTTTATCTCATGCGGGCCCAGGGGCTGAAGGTGTCCATGAATGAGTGGCTGTCTCTGATGGAGGCCCTGGAAAAGGGGTTGTGCCGGAACAGTCTGCTGGAGTTTTATTATGTCAGCCGTGCCATCTTGGTCAAGACCGAGGCTGACTTTGACAAGTTTGACGAGATTTTTTTGGACTACTTCGACCGCATCCAGCATTTTGAGGATATCCCTCAGGAGCTTATGGACTGGCTCCATGACCCCAAGAACATGAAAAAGTACGACAAGGACGAGGTGGATGCCCGTACCACCTACGACTTGGAAAAACTCCGCCAGATGTTGGAGGAACGCTTGCAGGAACAGCATGAGCGTCATGACGGAGGCCAGTATTGGGTCGGTACCGGCGGGACGTCCACAATGGGCCACTCAGGTTACGCTGCGACGGGCATTCGTGTGGGGGGACAAAGCCAGCACCGACATGCCCTTCAGGTAGCCGGAGAGCGGGACTTCCGGGATTTCCGGGAGGACAATGTCCTTGACCAGCGCTCCTTCCAGCTGGCGTTCCGCCGCCTGCGGCAGATGACCACCCGTCAGGACGGCCCTGTGGATGTGCTGAATCTGGACCGGACCATTGATGAGACCTGTAACAACGCCGGGTATCTTCAGTTGGAGTTCGACCGACCCCGGACCAATGATATTAAGGTTATGGTCCTCTTTGATTCTGGTGGGTCCATGACACCGTATGCCCGCTTGTGCAGTCAGCTCTTCCAGGCGGTCAATCGAGCCAACAACTTCAAAGACTTGAAAATCTTCTACTTCCACAACTGTTGGTACTCTGAGTTATACACAGATCCCCGGTGTGTTTATGGGGAATCGGTGCAGACTCAGTGGATCATCAACAACCTCAGCCGAGATTACAAGGTGATTGTGGTGGGAGATGCCTCCATGGCGCCGTCGGAGCTGACGTGGATAGGTGGCAGCTCCTATTATAACCGATACAACGCCGAGACAGGTTTGACGTGGCTCAATCGTATGCACAATCGGTTTGAGAAAATGGTGTGGTTTAACCCCATCCCCGAGGCCATGTGGGAATATGACTATGGTTATCAGACCATTGAGATGATCCGCAACACGGTGGATATGTATCAGCTGACAGTGGAGGGCCTGGGTCGTGGCCTGAAAAAGTTGGTGTCTGCCCGCTGATGTGGCCGCGCAGATCCGCCGGAGACCCGGGAGAGCCCCGGGCTCCGGCGTTTTTTTCGTTGATTAGGAGAAGAAGGGTGTGTCGTTCCTATGGCAAATTATCAACTTGTTTTTAGTCCCACTGGCGGGACGCAGAAAGTGGCGGATCTGCTGGCCCAGCCGCTGTGGAAGGATGCGGAAGAGATTGATCTCATGGACCAGGCTTTGGAAGAAGGTCCTGTTCAGACGTTTTCCTCTGAGGATTGCTGCTTGGTGGCGGTGCCATCTTTTGGAGGACGGGTCCCTGGCCCGGCGCGGCAGAGGCTGGCCCGGATGCATGGCGGCAAAGCCCGGACGATTTTGGTGGTTGTGTATGGGAACCGGGCCTATGATGACACCCTTTTGGAGCTTCAGGAAACCCTGACAACAGCGGGGTTTCAGCCAGTGGCAGCGGTGGCTGCTGTGGCGAAGCACTCCATCTTGCGCCAGTTTGCTGCCGGGCGTCCAGACCAGATGGATACCCAGGAACTGGCCAATTTCGCAGGGGACATTCGACGGCGGCTGGAAGAAGGAACTGTTCCTGTGCTCACGCTGCCGGGGAAGTATCCCTATCGGTCCTATGATGGCCTGCCTATGAAGCCTCACAGCACAGGAGGATGTACCGGCTGTGGCCAGTGTGCCAAAGTCTGCCCAGTGGGAGCCATCGACCCGGCGGCACCACAAAAGGTTGATGAAGAAAAGTGTATCACCTGCATGGCCTGTGTGGCGCGATGTCCCCGGAAAGCCCGGCGTGTGCGTCCACTGCTGCTCTTTCTGGCAGGACGAAAAATGCGAAAAGCCTGTGCTGGGCGGAAACCCAACCAACTATTTTGAAGGTGTTATAAAGGAGGGTGTGCCGTGAAAAAACCGGGCAGAAAACTGCAAAAACGCACCATGGGTCTGCTGCGAAACATGATGATCCTGGGGGCTAGTTTTATAGCCCTGACGGTGATGTTTCGTCTGAAGATCCAATACGATCTGTTGGTGTTCATCTATGCCCTGTCTGCGGTGGCCATGCTCCTGTACCAGCTCATTCGCAATCATAGCGACCGGGAAAAATTGGACCAGGAGGTGGCCCGCAGCAACTCGCTTATGAATGCTGCTGTCCCTGGGGGAGAGGTGCGGCTGTTTGAACTGCTGCCCAATGGGAAGATCCGTGTCCTTACCCCTAGCCAAGGACAGGGCGGCCAACTGAAGACCACCGTTGTTACCCCCCGGCGTTTGCTGTCCTACCTAAACTGTTCCCCCCAGTGGGAAGCGGCGCTCCAGGCAGCGCTGGAGCAGGCGGCGCTGGGGCAGGACGGAGAGGTGGAGTTCCAGACCATGGATCAGGAGGAAACCTGGATTCAACTGCACATCGAGCCTCTGCCCGACAATGAGGAGGCGACTGCGATTGGTGCCATCCGGGATGTGACGGAAGAGGTCATGGAGCGCCATCGGCGAGAGGATGCCTCAAAGATTCTCAACCGCATGATGGAAAATACCATTGCTGGGTTTGAGATCTCTCTGGAAGAGAACACCTGGCGTTTGCTGTGGGGGACCGAGCGCTATCAGATGCTGCGGGACCGAGCGGGAGAAGGGTGTGGGTACAGTGAGTTTATTCTGCAATACATCGCCCCAACCATTCATCCTCGAGATCGGGAGCTGTATTGCCAGTTTATGAAGCGGTCAACGCTGTTATCCACGTTCCTGGCAGGGAGTCAGTCAGGCAGCCAGGAGTATCGTGTCAAAGTCGATAAAGCCCCAGGTTATGCCTGGCACGCGGCGGAGACGTATTTTTTTCGAGATTCAGGGACCCATCAGGTCAAATGCAACGTGTTCATCCGTCAGGTGACACAGACTAAGATGCGTCAGCTAGAGGAACAGCGACGGCTGGAAGAAAAAGAGCATATTCTTTTCCTGCAAGCCAAAAAGTTGGTGGAGTCAGAGGAGGAACTGGATTTTGTCCATGTAATTGCGGAGTATTACCAGGGCATCTATGTGGTCGATCTGCAAGAAGACCGAACGCGAAGCATCAAGGTTCCGCGATATTTTGCAGATTTCTTGACCCGGACGGAGCAATGTCAAAGCAAGACGCTGGAACTCTATTGTCAGGAGTTGGTAGACCCTGAGTATGTAGAACTTTTTCAAGCTGCCACGGAGTATGAAAATATTCGACAGAAATTGGAGCAGGCCCGACAGCTGGAACTGCTGTATCGAAAGAAAAACGCAACCTGGATGCGGTTACGAATTTTTGCCATGCCGGATTATGCAGCCAACAACCAAAAGACGCTTTGGGTAGTAGAGGATGACACGGCCACAGTGCAGCTGCGCAAAGAGGAAGAGAAGGCGCGGGTAACAGCAGAGGCTGCGGAGGCTGCCAGCCAGGCTAAGAGTCAATTTTTGGCCAATATGAGTCATGATATCCGCACCCCCCTGAATGCCATTTTAGGGATGTCAGAGTTGGGACTTCGGGAAGAGACGATGGAAGAGAAAGACCACTGTTTTCGGGATATTCGAGGCAGTGGACGGATCTTGCTGGAGAATATTAACTGCATCCTAGACCTTTCTAAAATTGAAGCGGGGAAAATGGATCTCACCCTGGAGAATTATCAGATTCTCTCCACGGTCCATGATGCCGTTACCATTTTGCGTATGCGGGCCCAGGAGAAGAAACTGACCTTTCATGCCCAAGTGGATGAAAACATCCCTACGATGCTTTGTGGGGATGACATGAACATCAGTCATATCATTATGAATTTGGGGAGCAATGCCATTAAATACACCAAAACGGGTTCCATCACGTTTACCGTTACTTGGGAGCCACAGGAGAAGGATGGAATCCTGGTCATTCACATGGAGGATACTGGGGTGGGAATCCGCAAAGAAGACCTGCCCTATATCTTCCAGAGCTACGGCCGCCTGGACCGCAAGGCCAACCGTCATATTGAGGGTACAGGACTGGGCTTGCCCATCTGCCAGCAGCTGACGGAGCTCATGGACGGTCAGTTGGGCGTGGAGAGTACTTATGGGGTGGGCAGTGATTTCTGGGTTCGCTTGCCGCAGAAAGTCATTGATCCTACTCCCTGTGGTCCCTATGAGGAGGGAGGGCGCCGGGAAACCAATCGGAACTACAACTCCTTCACGGCTCCTGAGGCAGTGGTTCTGGTGGTGGATGACCAACCTCTCAACCTAAAAGTCTGCCAGGGGCTGCTGGGACCCTATGAGATGGAAGTCTACACAGCTCGTTCCGGTCCTGAGGCGCTGCGCCAGATGACCCAGGTGTGGCCTGATCTGGTGTTTATGGACCACATGATGCCCCAGATGGACGGCATAGAGACGACCATGCGTATCCGGGAGATGGGCCGTAAAGACCCCTATTTTGCGGTGGTTCCCATTGTGGCGCTGACTGCCAATGCCATGAAAGGGGTTCGGGAGGAGTTCCTGAGCAGCGGCTTCAACGACTATATTTCAAAGCCCATTGAGTTGGACAGGCTGGATGACGTTCTCAAAGTCTGGATTCCAGAGGACAAACAAAAGGCGCCTGCGCTGCCAGAAACCCTGCTTTCTGAGTCCATTCCTGAGGATTTGCAGAATTTGCCGGGCATTGATGTGGCGCGAGGAATGTCCTACTGCGGCACTGGTGAGACGTACCGCAAGACACTGGTCCTCTTCCGAGAGCAGATCCCCAGTCGCCGACGGCGCATCCGGCAGGCTTGGGAAGAGGCCCGATGGGAAGACTATGTGATTGAGGTCCACAGCCTGAAAAGTGCTGCCCGGTGGATAGGAGCCATGGACTTGGGGGATCAGGCAGAAGTTTTGGAAATGGCTGGCCGATCCCAAGAGTTATCTAAGATTGCAGACAACACTGCTGATTTGCTGGATGAATGCGATACCATAGGAGAGGTGTTGTCTAAGCTCAAAGAATAGAAAACCATCGTCCCCGGCAGGGATTCTGGCCTGCCGGGGACGATGGTTTTTGATAGACCCTGCATAGCTGGTAAGACGGTTCCTGACTCCCATCAGACAACGAATTACGCGGCACAAGGATAGCATAAGCGCAAGGAGAAGGACCGCAGAAGAGAAGGATTTCGATTAAGGTTTGTGGGGTTCTGTGTCAGAGGAAGGTTGTGCTTTGGTGGGAGGTGGTTCTTCTTTCCACGCCAAATTGCGCCGCAGTGGGGCGATCCCCCGCCAGGAGAAAGCCTTGTGGGCATACTGACGGCGGAAGGCTTTGTTGCTCAAACCTTCCAGATCTTCCAGTGTCAGGGAGGGAAGCAGATCCTCTCGAAACTCTGGCAGAGGAGTCAGCGCCGCAGTTTTGTTGTGGGGACAGGCTCGCTGGCATAGGTCGCAGCCCCAAATGGTAGGGCTGCGGCGGATTTGATCGGTGGCTTCTGGAGATAGGTCTCCTTTTTGCTGGGTTAAGTGGGAGAGACACTTGTCCATTTGGCAGCCATGTTCTCCTAAGGCACCAGTGGGACAGGCCCGCTGACAGGCACGGCAATTCGCAGGGCAGAGGCTCCCTGCTGATGGCCCGGTGGGAGAGAGCGGCAGATCCGTGAGGATGGTGCCCAAAAAGACATAGGAGCCATACGGGGGGACAATCCGCAGGCCGTGACGGCCTTGCCAGCCTACCCCAGCCTGTTCTGCCGCTGCCAGTTCTGGGATAGGGGAATTGTCCGCGCCAGGCACAAAGGTGTAGCCGGGGTGGCGATCAGCCAACGCTTGACAGACTGGGGCCAATCGTCGAGCTAGGACTTGATGGTAGTCCTCTCCCCGGCAGTAGAGGGAGAGGTTCCCTTCTGCTGCGCCGGCGTAGTAGGGAAAGGCGGCCACCAAGACCGTGGCAGCGTTGGGGCAGAGTGCATTGAGCGCTTGGGCCGCGTCCTGTCGCAAAAACGGCTGGAGGCCGCTGAACGAAGCGGCACCCCATGCCGCCGCGCCAGCGGCCTTCCAGAGATCATTCATTGTTGTGTGCGGAGAAGCCGACCATCAGTTGTGGTTCTTCTTGGCATCCCGGGCGTCCATGGCGGCGATTTCCCGCTGGGCATCCCGGAGAGAGAGGTTCACGCGGCCTTTTTCATCAATGTCGGTAACTTTGACCCAAACCATGTCACCAATGTTTACCACGTCCTCGACTTTTTCCACCCGGCGCTCGGCCAGCTTGGAGATGTGGACCATGCCGTCCTTCCCAGGGGCCAGTTCTACAAAGGCGCCAAAGTTCAAGATGCGGACCACTTTGCCATAATACAGCATCCCAACCTCAGGAACAAACACGATGGTGTCGATCATTTTCTTGGCGATATCGCAGCAGGCAGCATCTGGAGAGGCGATGTGGATGGTGCCGTCATCGTCAATGTCGATCTGGGCACCAGACTCAGCGGTGATTTTCTGGATCACGGAGCCGCCTTTGCCGATGACTTCACGGATCTTGTCAGGGTCGATCTTCATGGTAATCATCTTCGGGGCATACCGGCTGACCTCAGGCCGAGGGGCGGAGATACAGGGGAGCATGATTTCATCCAGGATGGCCTTGCGGGCATCGCCGGTGATTTCCAGGGCTTCTTTGATGATGGCGTGAGAAAGGCCATCGTTCTTAATATCCATCTGGATGGCGGTGATACCCGTTTTGGTACCGGCAACCTTAAAGTCCATCTCGCCATGGAAGTCTTCTACCCCCTGAATGTCGATGAAGGTAGTGAAAGAGCCGTCGTCATCCTGGATGAGACCGCAGGAGATGCCAGCCACAGGAGCCTTGATGGGCACGCCGGCGTCCATGAGTGCCAGAGTAGAGCCGCAGATGGAGCCTTGGGAGGTGGAACCGTTGGAGGAGACAACCTCAGAGACCACGCGGATGGCATAGGGGAATTCCTCTGCGGAGGGAATCACAGGGTCCAAAGCTCGCTCGGCCAGGGCGCCATGCCCTTTTTCCCGACGGTTGACACTCCGCGCGCCCCGGGCCTCACCTACGGAGTAGGCAGGGAAGTTGTAGTGGTGCATATAGCGTTTTTCCTCATCCTCCCAGATGGTGTCCAGCTTCTGGCAGGCGGAGAGGGTGTTCAGCGTGGCCACGGACAGGACCTGGGTCTGACCGCGGGTGAAGAGCGCAGAGCCATGGACTCTAGGCAAGATCCCGACCTCGGCGCCCAAAGGCCGAATCTCGTTCTTCTGACGGCCGTCCACCCGGTGGCCTTGGAGGAGCCAGGCCTTGACGATCTTTTTCTGGAACTTGTAGGTGATCTCGTCCAGATAC
>JAHHRP010000054.1 GCA_020025735.1 Evtepia sp. | reverse complement strand
CCTCAGGCCGCTCCCCATCGCGAGAGCCTAATCAGCGTCAACCTAAGCAAGCTCGATGACTTGGCTGCCATCGTGGGTGAAATCGTCATTACCGAGTCCATGGTCACCTCTTCCCCAGATCTCAAGGGGCTGAAACTGGATGCATTTACCAAGTCTGCCCGCCAGCTGCGTAAGCTCACCGATCAGCTGCAGGATGTGTCCATGTCCTTGCGTATGGTGCCCGTCTCCGGTACCTTCCAGAAAATGCACCGCATTGTACGGGATATGTGCAAAAAACTGGGCAAACAGGCTCAACTGACCCTGGTGGGGGAGGACACTGAGGTGGACAAGACCATTGTGGACAGCATCGCCGATCCCATCATGCACATCGTGCGCAACTCCATGGATCACGGCATTGAGGAAACCCCTGAGGAACGGGTGGCTGCTGGAAAAGATCCCTCTGGCACCATCATCCTCTCTGCCCGCCACACTGGCAGCGAAGTCATCATCGAGATCCAGGACGATGGTCAGGGCGTCAACTACGATGCCGTGCTGCAAAAGGCCATCCAAAGAGGTCTGGCTGACCCAGAAGAAGAATACTCCCAAAAAGAGATTCTGGGCTTCCTCATGGCCCCTGGCTTCTCTACCAATGCCGAGGTAACCGAATTCTCCGGGCGCGGCGTTGGCATGGATGTGGTCCGCCGGAACGTAGAGGAAGTGGGTGGCACCATTTCCATCACCAGTGAGTCTGGTAAGGGGATGACCACTACCTTGAAGATTCCCTTGACCATGGCCATCATGGACGGAATGGAAGTCTCTGTGGGTTCCTCTGTCTTTACCATCCCCATTCACAATATCCGCCAGTCCTTCAATATCCGCACCGAAGACATCCTCCAGGATGCTGCCAGAGGAGAACTTTTCAAGTGTATGGATCAGTTCTATCCTGTGGTTCGGATGCGAGACCTATATGAAATGGACAATGGCTACACACAAATCGAAGACGGGATCCTCATTTGGCTGGAAACCAGTGAGTGTTCTTACTGCCTGTTCGTGGATAAGCTCCTAGGTGAACAGCAGGTGGTAGTCAAGCCCCTGCCTGCCTATCTCAACCGCTTCAACATCAAGCAGCATGGCATCGCTGGCTGTACCATCCGGGGTGACGGGAACATCAGCATCATCCTGGACATCAACAATCTCTTTGCCTACTATCAGTGATGGACCTTGCCACATTTCCCCCTGCGGCTCCCTGTTGGGCGCACTCTGTTTTTAGGAGGTATTGCTGACTTATGGATCAGAACGTCGTACTTGACCAAGAAGAATTTGAAAATTACGCTGCCGAGGAAGAGTCTGTCGAGGTCTTAACGGAAAAATATTTGCTCTTTCACTCCGGCGGTCTGCTCTTTGGCATCCCTGCCGAGCATGTGGTGGAGATTATCACCAATCACACCATCACCAAACTCCCCTTGCTGCCCTATCATGTCCGGGGCATTATCAACTTGCGGGGACAGATCATCCCCATCGTTGACATCCGTCTTCTGCTCAACCAGCCCCTGGAGGAAGACACCTGTATCATCATTCTGGATATAGATGACACCTCCGTTGGAATCCTTGTTGACTCCGTGCAGCGGATGCTGGATGTGCAGCAAGATACCATCACCTCTGTACCCACCAACACGGAAGAAAAATTGGTTTCTGGTATGTGTTCTCTGTCGGACGGACAGACCATGCTGCGTTTCGACTGTGCAAGCTTGTTGGACCGGGCATGACAGGACGGTGATTCGATGGAAAACTTTCGGGACCTGAAAATCTCTGACGCAGATTTTCACAAAATGGTAGCCTTTATCCAGGATAACTACGGCATCGACCTGAGTAAGAAAAAGCAGCTGGTCATCAGCCGCCTCTCTTTCTCCCTTAAAAGTCGTGGCTTCACGGATTTTCGTCAGTTCCTGGATCAGCTGCTGTCCAAAAGAGACCCCGAGGATCTACGGCTTGTTCTGGATAAGCTGACTACCAACTACACCTATTTCATGCGGGAGTCAGAACAGTTCACCTTCTTACAGAACAAAATTCTGCCCGAATTGGTTGCGCGGCACCAGCGTGACCGGTCCTTAGCCATTTGGAGTGCTGGCTGTTCCAGTGGTGAGGAGCCATACACCATTTCCATGGTGTTGAAGGATTTCTTAGGTACTCAGTTTTCCAACTGGGATACCCTCGTGTTGGCCACTGACATTTCCAATCAGGCCATGGCAAAGGCAAAGGCTGCTCGGTATAAAAAACCCTCTGACGTGTCGGAACATTGGCTGCGGCAGTTTTTCCGTCCTATTCCCGGAAGCCAGGACGAATATACTCTGACACCGGAGATCCTCAGAAATGTTGCCTTTCGTCCCTTTAATTTAATGGACCCTATTCAATTCCGGCGGAAGTTTGATATCATCTTCTGCCGGAATGTCATGATCTATTTTAACCAGAACACCCGCGACGCCCTGATCCGCCGGTTCTACAACGCGATGCTTCCTGGCTCTTACCTGTTTATTAGCCACTCAGAGTCCTTGGGGCAGACCTCTATGTTCCGTATGGTGGCCCCAGCCATCTACCAGCGGATTCCTTGATCGGTTTGTCCAGATGCTCTAATAGAAAGGATGTCTCATTTATGCGGAAAATTCGTGTTTTGGTTGTGGATGACTCCCTTTTGGCCCGTCGTCTCATAATAGACCAACTGGACGCACACCCGCGCATCGAGGTGGTAGGATATGCCATCAACGCCGTCGATGCTAAGACAAAAATAGAGAAACTTTCCCCTGATGTAATGACCCTGGATGTTGAGATGCCAGGAACCAATGGTCTGAACTTCCTGAAAGAATTGCTGCCAATCCACCCACTCCCAGTGGTGTTGGTCTCCTCTCTAAACCTGAGAGTCTTTGATGCGCTGGAGGCAGGTGCTGTGGATTTCGTTCGGAAACCCAGCAGCGAGGAGAATCGTCAGCAATTCTTAAACACGTTGACCCAGAAGGTCCTCATCGCCTCTTCCGCTAAGGTCCGTCCCATGCGGCATACCGCTGCTGTGACTACGGCGCCTACCACCAAGCGTTGTTCCCCACCCAGCGCCAGACAACGGCAGATCATCATTGGGCTAGGTGCCTCTACCGGAGGTACGGAGGCCACCTTAGCCGTTCTGCGCCAGCTGCCCAAGGACACCCCAGGTATTGTGGTTGTCCAGCATATGCCTGCTGGGTTTACCAAAATGTACGCTGAACGGCTGAATCGCATCTGCCAGATGGAGGTTCGGGAAGCGGTCACTGGTGATGAAATTCATCCCGGTCTGGCACTGATCGCCCCAGCTGGTTTGCAGACTAAGATCGTGCGAATGGGGACACGCTATACTGTCTCCTGTCAGCCTGGTGAAAAAGTCAGTGGGCACTGTCCTTCGGTTGACTACCTCTTCCACTCCATGGCTACGGGCGTCAAGTGTCCTATGGTGGGTATCATCATGACGGGGATGGGACGGGATGGTGCTGACGGTCTGTTGGCCATGCGGAGGGCAGGTGCCTATACCATAGGTCAGGATGAAGAATCCTGCGTGGTCTACGGGATGCCGATGGAAGCCTATAAGATTGGTGCTGTTGCCGTCCAGGCATCCTGCGAGAACATCGCCGGTACCCTTATCTCCCACCTGCGTAAACTATGACAGTTCATCCCTGTTTATATCCTAAACAAAAAAACCGTGCGCTGAAACCAATGTAGTTTCAACGCACGGTTTTTTACTTTACTGCTTTTTCTCGCGTTCGTGTTTTGCTCAACCGTACACATCCAGGTGCCGGGACAGCCCTACTGCAGGCTGTGCTGGCTGCTGAGGCAGCATTCTGAGCAGTTCCTGTCCGGCCAGCTCCTGCGTGTCCATCACTTTTTTCGTCACGGAAATGGCATAGTTCTGCTGAAACTGCAAAGACTGCACAGCCGTGGCAGTTGATGCCACAGAATTCATCAAATCCATAATAGTGTGCTCCTTTCTTATTGATCTTCTTTTGGTTTGTCTGTCTTCTTTGCTATGTTCTCCCCTTTTCCATTGGCATGGTAGAGCACCTGCTCCAGTGCCGCCACGGTTTGGGGCGATGTAGCAGCTTGCGCTGCGTCTCGGTTCACTGAAATGGCCTGCTGCAACTCGCTGCGGAGAATCAGCACATCCCGGGGGGCATCAATGCCAAGCACCACGCTGCCATTCTCCCCAGAAGAAACAGAGAGGACGGTCAAACGGATATCGTCTCCAATCGTCAGAGATTCCCCTGGCCGACGTGTCAGGATCAGCATTCCTCCACCGCCCCTCCGTTGGAGAGATCGGCCAATCGATGACGCATATGGTAGTCATCCGTCTCCAAAATGACCTGGATCGCTTCTTGACGATCAATATTCAAGGCTAGAGGACACTTGAGATTTAGGGTGCTGTCACCTACGGGTTCCCGGACTACACACAGCGTATAGAAGCACAGTTCTTGACTGCGCTCCACATGCAGCAGGTGCAGTTCTTCCTCTGTTAACTCTGGTGCATAGTCAGGCCGCAGCGCAAAGGGATTCATCACTACAAAGGCCAAAGCTGGCGTCTGGACGCTCTGCAAACTGAGTAGTGTTCCATCACTGCCCTCAAAAGGAAGCAGAAGAAATTCATGTTCCTCCTCAAATCCAAACAGGCCATTGGGGAAATGGATAATGTCCTCTGGCTCATAGTCAATGTCGTGGAAATACTTACTGCGCAGCTTCACTGGACACTCCTTCCATCAGACCTCCACATCGGTGGATTCATAATTAGGGTCCGCAGAGGGCGGTACATATAAGGGGCCGCCCACATACTTAATGATAACCTCTGGACGCTGTTTGACGGAGATCTCAATGTCACCAGGAGTAAACTCAAAATGCATTTTCTCCATTCTCCAGTCAAAGTTAAGTTTGTCCATTTGGTAATCAATGTTCATTTCTCCCCCTTGCCAGTCGATCTCAGGACCGGCTTTGGGAAGAAACTCAATGTTTACGTTGACATCCTGACCTACCCCAGTAGAAGAAGCTGCAATTTGTCCGATGACATCTTGGCCTACCTTGGTCTCCATCTTCATACGGCCTTGCTGGGCATAGGCTGCCGTAGCCTCATAAACCGCTTGATGGCCTTTCTGCGCTGCCTGCTTGATGCTTGTAGCAGGGGTTGGCAGAATGGAATTCCGTGCTTCAAACGTATCCAGGTTTACGCGGATCGGTTGACTTTTAATATGCAGGCCGCCCCTATCCCGAGAAACCTCCATATTGGCTGACCCTCTAGCATACTTCAGATTGGCGTGATTTACCTTCATCTCAATCTGAATGGGTACCGTTGTAATTTCAATCAGTGGATGCACTTCCTGCACCTCCTCTTTCCTTCGTTAATTCATATAATCCAACAGGGACTGGGGAATGATATTTGTGCCGACTTTCAAAGCGGCATTATAGGCCTGCTGGGCCCACACCAGATCCATGATAGCCTGGGCGGGGTCCACGTCCTCCGTTCCAACAACCTGGGTATTCAGATTGGCCATGGTACTTTTCAAGCGATCATAGTTTGTGTTGAGGTAGGTGGTGTCTGCATCCAGCTTAACATGGGCTGTGTGCAGTCGATCCGCAGCTTTCTCCAACTGGCCCATCAACTCCTGGGCTTCCGCTGCGCTGCCCTTTCCCCAAGTATTGGTCTTTACATCATAGCTTTCAAACATCTCGCCCAACTGCTTCATGATGGACACAACATTCTTTGGGAGATCTTTTGTCCCATCTGCACTTTTCTCGCTGCCATAGCCTAAAAAGTCCAGACCATTGAGCGCGGAGTCATAGGCACTGCTGCCAACCAGTTCACCACCAGCTTCCTGGAATCCCAGACCGATATCTACATTTAGTGAATCGTTGACAGCATCATATCCCTGTGCATCCATCTTGTCTACTTCTTCACCACGGTAGAGCAACTTACCATTCTGATCAAAGGTGAAAGGAACCTTCAACGTATCTGCACCGCCAAAGATGAAGTTATCACCATACTTGGCATTCATATCCTGAACAATCGCATCTGCTCCAGATTTGAGTACCTGGCCCAGTTCGGGTAAAACTGCCAGATTTGTGCTATTGCTCCCCTGAAGGGCAGGCACTTTACCCATTTTAATTACGAGGTCCTCATGGACATCGCCAATAATATCCCAGGCGGTGCTGAACTTCTTGATTACCGTGTCGTTGTTTTCAGCCTGCCGGGATGCAGAAGACAGGGAACTACGCAGACGAAATGCCTGGGTAGCAGAAGCTGGATCCTCGGAATAAGCATTAAACTTACGGCCTGTTAAAACGGTAGTAAACGCATCGTTCAAACCCTTGGTAGAATTCATCAAATGGGACTTATAATTACGCAATGTCCCGTTTGTAGTAATGCGGATCATGTCTTTCTTCCTCCTTCCGTCTTACAGGCCCACTGTGCCGGTGCCATTGATGAGCTTATCCAGAGCTTGGTCCAGAGTGGTCATCAGACGACAGGCTGCGCTGTAAGCTTTTTGATACTGCATCATGTTGGTGGCTTCTTCATTCAGGTCCACGCCAGAAACGGAGTCACGGTCTACATAAACCTCATTGGCGGTAGTAGCATAGCTGCTCAACACCACAGAGGTACTGCTGATATCGTTGCCCAAGATACTTTGGATGTTCAGGAACATGCCCTGGAAAGAACCAGTAAACATGGGGGCAACTCCCGCCCCCGGGTTGGCCGGGTTAAAATTAGCAGGATCTGTTATAGTCTCTGCATAAAACTTATGGTCCTTGCTGGTCAGCTGGGCCAGGATGTGCGCCAAGTTGTCCGTTGCGCCGCTGGCAGCATTGGAAGATTGAGAACACTGGAGTTTCACCTTTCCTGTTTCCCAGTCACTAGAAATAGAAATATTTCCAGCTGTGATTGGGTCTGCTCCGTTGTTGCCATTGCTGAACAAAGGCCCTCCCAAGGTATTTCCTGGGTTGGCTTTGTCCTCAGGGCTGTTCGCCTTGTTCATCACATCTGCAAACTGATTGGCCAACAAATCCAAAGACTTTTGATAGTAGGGGATACCACGTTTCTCTGCCGCAGCAGCATCTGCTGCTTGGTCTTGAGGTGTAGCAAAAGGTCCCTTTCCGAACAACATCTCACGGCTGGCTTGCAGCGACCCTTTGAGCTGATCGCTGTCTAGTGTTTGCACTGTCGAGTTTGGAAGCAGCGTTCCTTTTCTGTCCGCCAATTCAGAGAGTGTAATGGGATAGCCATTCGCTTCCGTACCCTTCTCCAACTGGGTAACGTAACGGCCACTTACCAAGTTGACGTTGCTGTCTGCAACAGACACCACCAACTTCTCCACGGTAGTCCCAGAGCCTACGTCCTCCCTCTCATAGGAAACGTCGATCTTCATATATTTGGACAATTCATCCAGGGCCAAATTGCGCTGGTCTTTCAGCTCCAATGCACTATCACCCCGGACCTCTGCCTTGCGGATGCTCTCATTGAATTCCTGGATATTTTTCAGCAGCTTGTTGACCGTATCTACATCCTGCTGAAATTCGCCCTCCAGATCTTCCTTTTTCTGGGCCAGCCCCTTAGAGTAGATGTTAAACAGTTTGGTCAGACCTTGGGCTGCTGTGCGAACCAGGCCATCATACTCCTCGTGACCTGCGCCTTCGGTAATCATCTGGTTGATCTGGTTGATGATGGTCTGAATCTGATTGTATACCACACCATTGGCATCGTTTCCGTCACCCACCTCGTCCAACACACCAGCGACCTTTTCCAACCAGGCCAACGTGGTGTCCGCTTCCCCCACATTGGTGCTGGCGTTGCGATAGGCAATGTCCAAGAAGGGGTCCCGCAGCTGAGACACCCCTGTGGTAATGACACCGTTGCCCACCTTGGTTCCCATGGGGGGGGCATAGTAGTCTGGGCCGCCGGAGATAAAGCTCATCTGGTCCAGCCGCTGACGGGTATAACCCACGGTGTTGACATTGGTCATATTGTTGCCGGTAACCTCCAGCCCCTTTTGAGAGGCATAAATCCCCAGCCGTGCTGTGGTGAAGGCACCAAAGGTACTAACATTTCTCATGGCAAATTCCTCCTGCCCAATTTAGGGCTTATGCGCGAAAATCCGTCCACGTCCGGCGGACTGGCTGCTTTTGGTAGTCCGTCTGATCGGCTTCTGGCACCATTCCACGGTCAGCCATCTTGCCCTCGACGCGGTGCAGCTGGCACTCCAATAGCGTGCGGGATGCTTCTCGAGAACTCTCCAGCATCTTATATTGGCGCAGCACTTCCTGCACCACCTGGGTGGTCTGCTCTCGGTACTGTGCAGGACAATGCTGGGGTAAATTCCGCAGGGAACCATCTTCCAACCCCAGTCCTTTGAGCCATTCGGTCCGTTGCTGCTCCATGCCACGCATCGCCAGGCTGTTGGCCTGCTCTTTCCGTATGCAGTCATTCAGCCAGGCAAGATTGCCATCCTTCACAGCCTGTATCTTTTCCTGTTCTATGGCGGTCAGTTGGTCAAACTGTGCTCCCAACTTCGTCAAAAATTCCAGATACCCTTCAAATTCCATGGAAACCTCCATCCTCACTCTGAGGCAGCAGCAACATCCTGGCCGCGATTTGGTCTGCATGAAGCTGATAGGTCCCCTGGCTCACCTGTTGTTTCAGGTCGGCGATCTGTCCGGCAGTGTGACTGGCTTTTACCTGCTGATTCAGGCGGCCGGTCAACTCCATCACTTGCCGCTCCATGCCGTCTGGCTGTCGGGACAGCTGGATCTGGTCATACCTACTTTTCTCTGTTTTTGTTTGTCCCTGTGAATAAGCAAGAGAAGGGATCTGCGTTCTTCCCAAAAGGGCGGGACCTGTACCCGAGATTCTTGGCATCTTCCAGCTCTCCTTTCTTTCCCGGTCCCCAATGGACACCGGGCAATATTCCACGGCGCCATGCCGTGTTAGCTTCTCATAGTATTATATCGTCCAAAATCCTGAATAAATAAGGTCTATCAAAGGATTTTTCAAAAATATCCCTCTTAAATCAGTGTACCTTATCTTTTCCGTTCCATCTCTTTTATCAAAAAAAGAAAACCGCCTTTCCCAAGTGGAAAGGCGGTTTCTTACGCTGCTAATAGCCCAGCATCAATACTTATCAAACACACTGCTGGAGGTCCGAGACTGGCCAGCGGTGCCACTGGTCTGCGGCGCCGTAACTGCTCTGTCTGCCTGGCCTGGACCATTCTCGTCCTCTTCGACCAGCTGGAAGCGCTCCATCAGTTCCTTCATGATCTGTGCCTGACCAGACAACTCCTCGCTGGCCGCAGCACTCTGCTCCGCGGTAGCCGAGTTGGTCTGGACCACGCTGGAGATCTGATCCACTCCCGTTGTCACCTGGTCAATGGAAGTTGTAGTGCCCACAATGTTGTCCACAACCTGGCTGATGTAAGTCTGTGCATTGCTTGCAATCTCAGTGGTCTTATCCAGCGATTGGCTCACATCCTCTGTCAGCCGGCTGCCCCGCTGTACGTTCTGTGTGGACTGCTCAATCAGCAGCTTGGTTTGCTTGGCAGCTTCATCAGACTTGGATGCCAGATTCCGCACCTCGTCAGCAACCACCGCAAAGCCTTTCCCAGAGGACCCTGCTCGAGCTGCCTCCACAGCAGCGTTGAGGGCCAGGATGTTGGTCTGAAATGCAATGTTCTCGATGGTAGAAATGATCTGGCTGATCTCTTCATGACTGCCCAAGATATCCCCCATCGCAGCCCGCAGGTCAGACATTTTCTCGTGGCTCAGGTTGACCTGATCGACTGCCTCGTTCATCATGGCACGGGCATCATTGGCTGCCTTGGCATTCTCCTTTGCCCCGCTGTCGATCTCATTGATAGAGGCAGAAAGCTCCTGCACCGCGCTGGCCTGCTCTGTGGCGCCCTGGGCCAGAGCCTGGGCACCGGAGGAAACCTGCTCCGCACCTGTAGAGACTTGGTCTGCTGCCTGACCGATCTGCTGAAGGGTTTTACTGAGGTTATTGTTGATATTTCGGAGGGATGCGAGGATCTCAGTAAAATCCCCCCGATAGATCTCGAGGTTCTTTGACCGGATGTCGAAGTTGCCATCTGCCATTTCTTTGAGCAGATAACTCACATCGTCAATAAATTCCTTCAAGGCTGTGACAATGATATGGGTTCCATTGGAGAGCACTCCGATCTCATCCTTGTTATCAAAAATAGGAACGGGGGCAGATAGGTTGCCCTCTTGCAGCAAAGCCAAGCGCGCAGCACAAGCCTTGATGGGTTCCCCAATGTTCCGAGCAACCCGGATGATTATGAAGACAGAGGCTGCCAAAACTGCAACCACAAAAATAATGGTTGCTAGAATGGTCTTGTATGTGGTACCCATGAAGTCACTGGAAGGGGTTGTAATTGCAATGGACCAGCCGTCAGTTCCATCCACAGGGGCATAGGCCAGATACTTGTTCTTTACGCCGTTATATTCATACTTACCAACGCCGCTCTTCCCTTGCCGCATCTCCGCGTTCAGGGCGGCTAGATCTTTCAAATTACTATCGCTCTTTGCGTTCTCCTCAATATTTTCCACGCCAATATTCTCGATCACTGTGTCAGCAATGGTCGTGCCTTTCGCGTCGATCATGTAAGCGTTACCGTCTTTGCTGATGAGCAAAGAGGACATGATATCCACCAGGAAAGTCTCTTCCGGCACCAGGTAAACCACACCCGCCACAGTGGAGTTCTGAACCCCATTGCTCCACACAGGGGCAGCTACCATAACGCTGATCTCATTGGTGACTTTGCTGACCATAGGCGAACTGACAACAATCTCCCCGGCCTTGGCCCGCTGGAAATACTCCCGATCAGCGTAGTTGTTGCCGTCGAACAAGCTGTTGCCGTTGATGTCCAGCAAGTTACCACGGCGCATACCATACTGTGCAACCCACTGGTCGATAATTTTCGTTTTCTGTTCTAGGGAAACATCGGCATTGCTCAGTCCAGGAACCATTCCCAGAGAGGAAGCCGCTGTTTTATATGTTTCCAATTCATGCTGCACACGCTGTGAAGATACGGTCACGTTTGTTTGCAACATCTGCACCATCATATCCTTGGCGCTCAGGTAGTTGGCCAAGCATCCTATGCCGCCGCAGATAATTGCTGACGCAGCAACAAGGATCAAAAAGATAACCAATAGTCGTTCTTTGATGCTCTTCACAAATTAACACCTTCCTTATTTTTTGCCATCATACCCATCAATAAACATGCTGCCGACTTGCTCATTCATTTTTTCTCTTTCAGATATGCAGCCAGCTTTTTGTCTTCCCGACGGATGTGGGAAACCAAAACCCCCGCCAACTGGTTCAAGTCGCTAATGGACTTGATGGTGGGGCCTTCTGCAT
>JAHHRP010000053.1 GCA_020025735.1 Evtepia sp. | reverse complement strand
CCATAGATATAATCGTGAAGCTGCTGATAACAAGCTCTTTTCTTATATTTTTGGACCGTGCGAGAGAATGCGCACAGGGATTCACCTGTCCGTATATTTGTGACATACTCATGGTCCTGAACAGAGGTAATTGCCTTCTTGTTAGGCAGCTTTTTCCGCAAAGACTTCACCTCTGCCTCCAGATGTTTGCGCCTCTGGAGTTGTTCTTGAAGGGCAGAAACCGCTTCCACTGGAACATATTTTTCTTTTCGCTTTTTGTCCTCGTACCAACGATGGTAATAGTAGGTTTTTCCGCTGACCGTCTTTGTGGAAACAGAGCCGATCGGCAACCCATTGAGTTCCTGCTCCAGTTCCTTTATTCTTTGGTGAAGTTCCACTTCCATTTACCGGTCCCCCTCGCAATGTGATAAACCAATTATACCCCATTATACCCTAAATAATCAAGGGTATAATGGGGTATAAAATCGTTTGGATCAACTGTCGCTCTCGATCCACTCCGCCAGCGCCTCCAGAGGCATCCGGTACTCCCGTCCCACCAGCACCGCTTGCAACTGTCCGATGCGTATACAAAGCCCCACTCCCCGATCTCATTGCGGCGGAGAGCAATCTCGTACTCTTCGCATTTCTCCCGCAGCGCCTGCTTGTTCATTTTGAAGAGTTCAACAACCTCATCCACTGTGTAGAAGGGCTTCATTATCATCACTATGGCAGTGCTTATCGTGTGTGGTGTGGATGAAAATGGCCACGGAGACATCATCGCCGTGGAACCCATGGCTGAGGAATCCAGAAGCTCCTACGGAGTCTTATTTCAGGACTTGAAGGACCGTGGCCTTCTACGCCCAAGCTGGTCATTTCAGTCGCTCACTCCGGCTTGCGGCGATCCAAGAGTCCTTCCCTTCTTGCCGCCGTCCAGTCCGCTTTTTTGCAATATCCATCATAGCCAAAAAAACGTACTGATAACTGGGCTTATTTCTGATAGAGATCGACCCATGTGTCTTTCAACTGAAATCCCGTTGGTTGGTAGACAAATAGGATCTGGTCCACAGATTCCTCGGAAAAAGACCCTGGTTTTCCTTCTTTCCAAAAGAGATCATCCGGTACGGGCCGGTGGTCGGGACGCTCATCTACCAAACGGGTCATCTGGCTTGCACAAATCACAGGAACATTCAGCGTTTCAGCCAGCTTTTTCAGCGATTGGGTCTTGTGCAGAGGGGATTCTCCTGCCATAAGCTGAAGATAGTCCACGACGATCAGCCTGAGATCGCAGAACCTGGAACATACCTCATATATCTTATCAATGGTCATAGGGATATCATCGATGATCTGGACTTGATCGTCCAGATCAGGAAACCGCCGTTCCAGCATCTCTTTTGCTGCCTCCAGAGAGAAAATGACAGCGCTTCCACCAGACTCTTTCCTGGCCATAGTTTGGGCGATCAGGATAGCAAGGTGTGTTTTCCCTGTACCGGGGCGTCCAGCAAGGGCAATAAACTGACCACCGCCCATACTTTCTGTGATGGAGTCCAGTCCATTGGCTTCCAGGGAGGGATAGGAGACTGTAATTTTTTGTACCATCATCATGACCTCTTTCGTTTTTCTTTGATGCCATCTCTCAGCCAGGAAAATACCTCTTCAATTTTTTCAAGGCAGGTCTCTTCTTGTCTCTTGTAATCGACAACTTTCATGCGGTCCCATGTACTTTTTGCTGTACTCTCGCTTACATTTTCCTGGTTAGAGAAGGTCTCTAATAAGAGGTGCTCGTATTCTTGAGGATGGCCATGGATGTAAGGACCTGCCAGCGTATAATCGGGTTTTTCATCTCCTTGTGCAAGGCCACAGATCAGGTGTAAAGTAACAGAATCTTCGTCCTCTTTTTGGATTCGAAGGGCAAACTCCAGCTTGTCCTTTTTATGGAGCGTACAGGTCATATATTGGTCTGTACATTCAGTCCATGGCAGAGCGTAATGCTGAGCGAGATCTTGATAAATATCATCCAAAATGTCTCCCTGCCATAGATAAAATCCCAGATCACGGCCTGGACGGTATATGTCTTCTCTGTGGATATTGTCCCGCAGCTGCTTCATGATCTCCAGTACATCGGGGGGGATCTGATTTGTGCTCTTGATACAATCGTCCAACCATGAGAGGATATCCTTTTGGAAGGATAAGGTGAAGACCTGCAGTTCATCGTCTGCGCCGCCCAGACTCCAATCACTTGGGTCGTGTCCGTCAGGGGTCAGATAGTAAATATAGGGTGCTTTTTTGCCGAGTTTCTGTGCTTCTGAGCAGGCATAGTGGTAGTAGTCATGCAGTTGGCTCTTCTGATCCCTAGCCCAGATCTTGACCTCAAAGGGAAGATAGTAGTTTGGTGTGGAAATGACCATGTCGATGCGCCGGCCGTTGTCGGTCGCTACTTCCGTTTCTACCGTAATATCCTCAGCCTTAGTCAAATCTCCGTCCAACCTCAGTTTGTCTGAGTCATTCAGCCCCAGTTTATCCAAAAACTTTTGCAGAAAGACGGACCCCATGTCATGAAATTGGCTATTTGGATTGAGCAGTTCTGAGATCACACGGGTGTGGATCTCCTCAGATTTCCAGATCCCAGCCACTTGGAAAATATTAAATATTTTCATCTTGTGTCCTCCAAAAATCATCTGGCAGGTTTTCTACTGTGCAAGTATCATCTGTTTTTGCGGTTTTCGGCGGCTCTGCCAGACAGGTCAGTTTGTAAATGATCTCGCTGTAAAAGGGAAGACTCCGATTGAGAAAGAGGCTCACCAACTCTGTGTGGGTCAACTGCAGCAACTGAGCTACCGTATGGATCCCGCTGCGCCGCAGGGAATTGCGCGACGCCACTTCTATGTCCAGTTCCTCGATGGGCAAATCGCTCTCCGCCAGCATGGGAAAGACAGCGGCCAACTTGGCCTCCTCATTCATCTTGTGTCTCCTCCTCTATCGTTTGATGATCGTCTACCGACGCCAAGGGCGTGTAGTAGAGTTCCCAGCCCTCCCGCAGCGTTTGCGCCAGTTCTTGCCGCAGCCGCTGGGGCGTTCGGATCTCACAGCGCTCCAGATATTGCACCGCCCAGAATTTCAGCCCTTCCGGTTCGCCGGTGACAACGGCGTCAAAGGTGCCGTCTCCGTTGTCGTGGAGCATGGTGTCCAGCCCAAAGCGGTCCAGAACATCACTGAGCAGGCTGTTCTCACAGCGCAGGACGGCCTGAATGCGTTTCCCGGAGATTTGATAGACCCGCTCCCGCACATAGCGGGACAGATCCAGGCCTTGGGGCAGCGGCTCCCTGGGTTCCTGTGTCAGGACGGGATCCTGGATGCGGTCCACCCGGTAGTGACTCAGAGTATCGTACCCAGGGTAGCGGCAGATGAGATAGTAATTCCCGTTGGCAAAGCACAGGCCGTATGGATGTACCTGGTAGGGCCGTTCCCGGCGGGGATGGAGCTTTTTATCCATCCCATACTTCATGTACTGAAAGGACACCTGCCGCCTGGCGGCAATTGCCTCCTCCAGCACCTCCACCCCCAGCAACACCTCCCTGTTTACTCCCCGGTAGACTGTGGGCAGAGAGAGGGGGCGGCAGGCCTGGCGCTGGGAGCGACTCAATCCCCGGAGCAGCTTCTCTTTCAAATCCCGATACTGGCGCTCGCCCATCCCGGGAAAAGCGGCGGCACAGTCCAGCAGCAATCGTACCTCTGAGGGTTCCAACCGCCGGGAGAGCAGGCAGTAGCCCGCCCCGCTGTCCTGAAACTCAGGAATGTCAACCCCGGCCTGCCGCAAGGTGTTCAGCGCCCCGTAGACCGTCCTCCGGTCGCAGGTCAGGCCGTACTCTATCTGGAGCAGGCGGCGCAGTTCCCCCATGGACAGGGGGTGCTCTGGGTCACTATGCTCCTCCAAAATCTGATACAGATGAATAGGAAGCAGATGGGTGGACAAGAAACTCCCTCCTTCCAATGTATAACCACATTATATCACCACACCTGTACAAAAGAAAGTACACTCATCTATGATATACTGGTTCCGGCATTCCTTGAGTCTCTGTGTGGAATAGAAGGAAGGAGGAAGCTGTATCATGAATGGAACCATAACCAGGCAAAAACTGGCTGAATTGATAGAGCAAATATATGAGGAAGAGCCCTGTTTACATTTTCAGGAGTATGTTAGGCTGATGGATGACTTTTTTCCTTTTTTCCAAGCGGAACAGGTCTGGTGTTGGGAAAATGCTGAGATCCCGGTGGCTGATGCACCGGCCTGGATCAAGGAAAGATTGGATGAACTGCCTTGGAGGAAGGGGCAGGAGATCGGCCTCGCCTTGCTATATATCTGGATTTCCCCCGCACATAGCCTGGCAGTACCGGAGCGATTGATGGGGGAACTGAGCAACGAAGTGGTTCACTTGCTCTTCGACGTATTCCTTCAAAAGGATTCAGAGGAATCAAAGCTGGGCCTATTGCTTCTGGTTTCAATGGACACCCAGCTAGCCTTGGAAAAAACACCGCCACTTCCTGCTGCTGCGCTACCTCTGTCCCTGGGCTGGGATCAGAGCGAACAGGTGGTTGGGTACATGGAGGAACTCCGTCATCTTCTCATTGCCGGTGGAGCCAACACCGGGATCGGGGCATATACTGGCGCGCTGCTGCAATCGCTACTCCGTCGGGACAGCGCTCAGGAGGTGCAACTGATTCTGATCACATTTCCCGACGGAGATTTGCTCCGGTATGCCGGCGATCCCCAGCTGCTTCTTCCGGCCATCACCGACTCACAGACGGCAATTAGAACGCTTCAGGAGACGGTGAACAAACTGAAGCAGCGCTACCGAGCCTTTTTAGCGGCCGGAGTGCGGGATATTCAGGCATACAATGCTCTGACGGATACCAGAAAGATGCCTGCTGTTCTGGTGGTGGTCGAGGAACTTGCCAAGCTGATGGAGGCGGGAGCAGAGGATGCAGAACATGCCATCTGTCAAATTGCCCAACTGGGTCTTGTAGCCGGGGTACACCTGATCCTGGCCACAGAGCGCCCTGGCGCAGCGGTAATCACTGGGTGTATCAAACGCTATGTCCCCAGCCGGATCGCGTTTGCGGTGGATTCCGCCATGGAATCCCGCATTATAATCGATACCAGTGGGGCGGAACATCTTGGGGAAAAAGAGGTGCTCTATTGGCCTTTGGGGCCTAGTAAGCCCGTTCGACTCCGAAGCGTCCAGGCGCTCGAAATTTCGTAAGAAAACGGGAGGGCAGCGCTGCATGCCACGACCAGAAAACGCTGAAACCGAAAGGCCAACTAAGACGAAACTAAATGTATCACGCAACCAGATCCCATGCTTTGTATACTAGAATGGCTTTGCACACAGCTGTGGGTAGATGCACTATACGAAAAAGTTTGTGTAAACGGCAGAATCATCAGTATGGCAGTGCTTATCGTGTATGGTGTGGATGAAAATGGCCACAGAGACATCATCGCCGTGGAACCCATGGCTGAGGAATCCAGAAGCTCCTATGGAGTCTTGTTTCAGGACTTGAAGGACCGTGGCCTTGCTACGCCCAAGCTGGTCATTTCAGATGCTCACTCCGGCTTAGTCGCGGCGATCCAAGAGTCCTTCCCTAGGGCCTCCTGGCAGCACTGCAAGGTACATTTCATGCGGAATATCCTGGCCTATGTACCGCAGAAAGAGAAGAAATTCTTTGCTGCTGTACTGAAGGAAATCTGGTTGGCACCCACCGCAGAGCTGGCCAGAAAGCGAGCCTATAATGTGATGGACGCCTATGCCAAACGCTTTCCAAAAAACGAACGCATTCCAAGCTTCTTTGGGACGCGTTCTGTATATTTTATTTTGTTTCATCTGTATCTCAATGCGTAAGATGGCTTTCTCATCTATAAGTTCATCCCCTCTGCCGATCATCTTTAGCTGGTCAACCTTGTCATAGGCTAAAACGGTCACATGGTTGGCCTTGAGGCAATGACTGTGCTGATTGGCTCGGCGTATGTCTTTTGCCTTCCCCTTATGAAACTTCTCCAGCTTATAATCCCTGGGGACAAGACTCTTCTTCAACACATGCAGATAGCCTTGGACCATAGCTAGTGAGTCCAAGAAAATATTCTCGGTAACATCTACGCGGCAGAGTGGCATGGTATCCGGCTCTCCCGATAATAATGAAACCCTCTAGAAAGGTTCTGCTGTGAACTTTCCTAGAGGGTCATTTTATTTTAGGAGGATATTTCCATGAACGCACTGATGATCGAACCTGGCACATTGCCCAGACAAACAGCGATTCAAGACAACCTTGCCGCCATACAGCAAGCCGTGGGCGGCCCCATCCAGGCCATCTATCCCTTCCCGGAGCCGGTTGTACTGATCTGCCACGAGGAGGTCAAGCTGCTTGACCTGCCCCTGAACCGCGCCCTGCGGGAGGAGGACGGCGAGATCTACGACATCATCGCAGGTCCTTTCTTCCTCTGTGAAGCACCGCCGGACAGCGAGAGTTTCACCGGCCTGACCCCTGAGCAGATGCACCGCTACGAGGAGCGATTCCACCGCATCGAACTTTATCTGAGGAGGAGTGACACACGATGAAGGAGGCATCTATAAGTCTAACACCGAACATGACAGTATTACCATTTTAATATTTAGTTGTGCACTAAAAATCAACTTTTGTCAACCCATTGATTTTTCCATGCCACACTGCATTTGCTAACCAGAATCCCCATACATTTAAATAACGCCTGTAAAGGAGGGACCTGCTTATCGAAATCATCGTCCATTACCCAGAGACACCCGGAAAACAAGCGTTGTTTGACTCTCATGTTGCTAAATTCCACGCCGAATATGTGGCGCAGTACATCGAGAAACTGAACTGTCCCACGGCACAAAAGTTGAAATTGATCGACGCGATCGCGCAATCTATTCTTGATGGGTGCCAGGGAAAAAAGGGACAATGACCAATCGAAAAGCAAGGCAAAGAGCGAATGCTCTTTGCCTTGCTTTTTTAGGTTGCAAAGCGAGACGCCAAGTATATCAGCATATTCGCGCTGCGTCATATTCAAGCTCATACGCTTTTCACGTATTTGCTTGCCCTGATCATGATATTGGTAGGCATCTTGATCTGCAATGAGACAGACAGGATTTTGTAAAATCCCTTTGATCGAAAACTGTGTAAAGTCACGTCCAGTTTTCGTTTTGATCTGCTGACGCAGCAGTTCCGCCTCCGTCATAGTAAGCGAGTCTGTCTCTTTGTACAGCGCATAGATCTTACGAACGATCTCTGCCTCTTCTGGGACCGGTAAACAACCACCGCTTTGAACTGGTGAAGTCGGGCCGCTTTCATCATATTTTTGAAGTCCGGGCGGTTCAGGTTTCCACCAGAAAATCCCTCATCCTCAAATACAACAACATTCTCCGCATACGTATCACCAGGAGATCCTCTCTGTTTCTTTGACCTAAAAACCAGAGCGGTTTGAACCATCTCGCCAGTTCAAACCGCTCCAACTTTTTTCTTTTCTCAACTTGAGTGACGCAGCTGTCTTACAACTTTCCTTTCCGTTCTCTGCGACACTGCTTCTTTCTGCTGCCTTGTTAAAAATCGTACTGCAATCAGTTTATGGAACACCAAGGCAAATACCATACCAAACACAACACCAAAAATCGTATCCACAATACGCAGCACAACAGCACCTTGCAGACCATATATGCCAGACCCCAGCATCAGCGCCCCAAGGCAGTTGATCGCTGTCTTATAACGATAATCTGTACAAAAGCCAAGGCACAGTCCACCAAGAGGTCCAATCAGAGGATGCAACGCATCTGGAATCATCAGAAACAGAAGAAAAAATACGCCAGAACCCACCAATACGCCCACAATTCGCTGCCAGAATCGCGTACTGGTATTGCCAGAATAAGGATACTCTGACAGCAGGGAGGCACAGGCAAATCCCATCCACATAAACCGCTCCACGCCAAAAAATTGACCAGCTGTCAGCACCAAACTGACCCCCATAGCAAGCCGCAGCTGCCACAAATGCACCAGGTTCTTTAGGTCAAACTTCATCATCACATGGAGAAAACGGACAGATGAATGCTGCTTCCGGTGCTTCGCAAACAAAATGGCTCCACAAATCAGATAGCCGACCAAAGTCAACAAAGCACGGCGGATCAAAGCCTCTCCATATACCGGGTTGCCCACCAAATAGATATAGGCAAAGTTATATAGACCACCGTTACCAAGTTCTGGCCGCTGCGTTGTCATATACAGCATAATGAAAAATGCCATAAAATGAAGAGGAAGCATCGCCAAAGGCGGCACCACTATACTCACAGCAGGCATTAGAAGCAGGATGCCAAAGGATACTGCTAAAGTCACCAAAGAGTCTTTGATACAGTATTCAAAATTCACAAACCGGACACCCAGCAGAATACAAAATAACGCCACTGCCATGGGCATGTTATCTGTCCCAAACAGTCCTGACAGACCACCGATAAACACAATGGAAAAACTCACAATCAACAACGCCCGCACAACCATCACTGCCCAGTATCTGTTCTTTTCCTGTCTTGTCTCGCATTGGGCAATTTTCCTCTTTAACACAGAGGGGTCCATTTGCAGCGCATCATAAAACTTTATCATCAATGGTTTCTGTCCTTCCCTTCTCAATATGTACAGCAAGTTTGTCTGCACAGTGCAAAAAATTTTCAAACTCTTCCCCTGCACTCCGCCACAGATCATAAAAAGGCTGCAAGATATTTTCATAACCTCTTTTCAGTGCGGCAAGCCCTTCCTCTGTGATAAAGAGCTGATAGCTCCGCTCATCGGCCGTGTCACGCTGCTTGTGTACACATCCCTTTTCATAGAGTGTTTTCAGGCACCGGCTTACTGCTTCCTTTTTCATTCCACTGCATTGGCTCAATATAGCTGGGGTATTTTGCTCTGGTTTCAAATAGAGCCTTGACAACAACTCACATTCGCTGGCGGTAAGACCTCCCTGCTTAGGGGGGAGCAGCAGACGCGTCAGTTTTTGCACCTGCTGCTGGTAGTGCACCATCTCTGTCCATTCGATCTGCATTCCAGTTCTCCCTCTAAATAGTTAACGACGTTAATTATATGACCCTTATCCTACACTGTCAAGAGTCCCTGGGGGATACTGCTTTTCATAGATTACATCACATTGCACAAAAAGATCGGCGCTCAAACCGATTCATGTCATATCAGACAAGCCAGATCCCGTAAAAATGAAAGCAATAAATACAGACAATAGGAACAGGAGGTGGATAAAGTGAACAAAAATGATCCCATTGAGGTCATAATGCATTTTCCAAGGACCGAAGAAGGCCATTGAAGTTGGCAAGCCGAATCGCTGACGTCCATGCCGATTTCGTCATCAGTACCATCAACAAACTCAACTGTCCCAACAAGCAAAAATCAGAACGATTGCAGGCAGTCATCGACACCATCAAAGGCACCTACAGCCCGAAAGAACATACGCAGCACAGCCGCGAGACCCCTCGATAAACAACGGCCTTTCTCCCGCAGCTACATACATTCGCCGCATATAGCAATGCCGCCTTTATACAGACATGATAAGGCCGAAAAACATCTCAGATCTCTGAACGTGTCTTTCCGCTTTTTCACAAAAAAGCCATTGGTGTGAGGATAGCATTTTCAATGCACCGGCTGGCATAGGTAGCCAAACGGACCTTCTTATCAGGCTTGAAGGTAGAGATCCCCTTAATCAGTCCAATGGTACCAATGGAAATCAAATCATCCTGATCTCCCGCCTGAACGTAGTATTTCTTGAGAATATGGGAAACCAGACGCAAATTGTGCTCCACCAACTTGTTTCGGGCTGTCAGGTCCCCTTGCGCAAAACGCTCTAAATACGCGCGCTCCTCTTCTGCCTTTAAGGGCCTCGGAAAAGACCCCGTGTTCCCCAAACGCAGAGGAAAACACAAAGCATTGAGAAGCAGTACAATCGCTGACAACATACGCAGCACCTCCTACCTCTCACTCTATTCTTCAGCGGCCTGTCTCTATTGCCACAATTTTTTCATGCAGATGCTCCTGAAAAACACAAGTCTCTCTTGCCACAAAAAATATTTTTGTCCCAAACTATAATTATTTTCCTTTTGTGTTTTAATCACAGTAAATGACCTTGTTTTGGGATATGCTAAGGACAACAAAAAGAACCGCACTTGAAAGGAGCGCTTATTATGGCAATCACCAATATCAATACAACAAACTTCGATCAGCAGGTCACACAGGCCTCCACCCCTGTTCTGGTAGACTTCTGGGCTGCTTGGTGCGGACCCTGTTCTATGGTCCCCCCTGGCGTGGAAGAGTTAGCTGCAGAGCCTCCCGAGATTACTTTCGGCAAAGTCAATGTCGATGAGGCACCAGAGCTGGCACAGCGCTATCAAATCTCTTCTATCCCTACCCTCCTGCTCTTTAAAGATGGCAAGCCCGTGGATATCTCCGTAGGCGTGAAGTCTAAGAAAGAACTGGAAACTTTCCTAAAGTGATATCTTCCTTCAATAGATTCCTCACAGAAAACAAGATCCGAGGCGGTTTTTCCATCCGCCTCGGATCTTGTTTTCTCTATACCCAAATCAAAAACGGTTCCTCATCTGCTTGCCAGCACTGAAAAGAACGGCACAAATCCAAAGACCAACCACCACGCACGCAATGTGCAATATCCCAGCGAACGGCCCCTCCCATATCACAGGAAACGAGGTCACGGTAAACAGAATGGTACAGACGGTCCGCATCCAAGGAATTGCTTTTTGCTGTGGCAATCCTGCCTGGACAAACATTTCTGCCAATCCAGTAAATAGGTGAAAATGAAAATAAATTTCCAGCACATTGGCCAACAATTCCGGCAAGATTAGACCCGAAAAAGTTGCCTTTCCAAAAGCCATCAACAGCCATAAAACACCTTCCCATGCCCCTAACATAGCCCCCCATGGAAGCAAGGATTTCAGCGTGGGAACCAGAGAAGACAATGTTTGAACAGCCAGCAGAATAAGCAGATAACCACCCCAGTTGGGCAGTAGATCCAGCACAAGAAATTTAACTGAAAGACACAGGAAAAGATATCCTATCCCGATCTCTCCCATGGCCAAGGCAGGCGTGTTATGTCTCATCTTCACGCACCTCCTGAAGAAGCAAGGTTTCTCGCACCTCCCTGTTCCAAAATACCCGGAGCGCAAAACCAGCAGGATAAGGTGTCTCTTCCTCCACTTGTCCCGCTTGCTTGCAGGTCACGCTTCCATTCCAGTCCCCAGAAACTGACATGGCAGACCAGCAATACCCACGGTCTCCACTCCCGGAAGAACCAGGAATGATACTCGAATACTTCTCCACCTCAGAAAAGTCTGGCGTTTCTCCCTCCTCCATGTTGATCGCCTGTAATCCAAGTTCGGTTAGGTCTTGACGCTCTTCCAGGCTGCCAGTGAACGTGTACTCCAAAGAACAGACCTCCTGCACAACAAAATCCTTTTGCGCATTTTTCGAGAAATCTGGAGGTGCAAGCATTTTGCTGTCATGGTCCAGACGATAAAGACGTTGGACACTGGCAGTACCTCGACCACTCTCTCCTGTCCCTTCATAGTGTTTATCTTTTGATAGAAAAGGATATCCCTGGTTAAAATCAAAAAATGCACCAAATTCAGCAGAAAGATACAGCACTTCTGTCCCTGCTTGCTCCACCACATAGCCATGTCCTGCTT
>JAHHRP010000052.1 GCA_020025735.1 Evtepia sp. | reverse complement strand
ACACAAAGACGATGATAGAGGCGCCGATCTTCAAGGACTTGCTTTGAAACCGCTTCCCAAAGAACTGGCGCATGGTGGACCAATCCAAGTGTTGGGTCATTATTCGGTTTCGCCGTCCAAGAACAGACCAAGCGAGTAAGGAACCCAGGATCGCGTTGCCGATCCCGGCCCAAGTAGCAGCAATACCGTATTTCCAACCAAATTGACCAGCGTAGCCCACGAAGACAACAGCGGAAAAGTAGGATGTCCCATAGGCAAATGCGGTCAGCCATGGCCCAACGGACCGACCACCAAGGACAAAGCCGTTACTATCCGTTGTGTGCTTGCGGCAGTAGAGGCCGATCCCGATCATGATGCCAAAGTAGACCACCAGCAGAGCGAGTTTCACAGAGATTCCTCCATTCCAAAGTTTGCTTTAATGCTTTCAAACTTTAACACCAAAAAGCTAAAAAGTCAAGAGTTTTGTCGAAGAGAAGAAAAAAATCCCCTCATCCAACAAGACGTTGGGGAGGGGATTGGAACAGAACTTATTTGGTGGCCCAGTTTCCTGTGGCCATGGCGGTGAGGTACGCATTGATAAACCCATCCAGATCTCCGTCCATGACACCATTGACATTGCTGGTTTCATAAGCTGTGCGGGTATCTTTCACTAGGGTATAGGGCATAAAAACATAGGAGCGGATCTGACTGCCCCATTCAATCTTTAACTGGACACCCTTCAGGTCGGAGATTTTCTCTGCCTTTTCTTGCATTTGCAGCTCCACCAGCTTGGCACGAAGCATTTTCATACAGTTATCCTTGTTCTGGAATTGGCTGCGTTCCGTCTGGCAGGCAACGACGACACCAGTAGGAATGTGGATTAGACGAACAGCTGAGGAGGTCTTATTCACGTGCTGGCCACCAGCACCGCTGGCCCGGTAGACCTGCATTTCAATGTCCTCTGGTCGGATTTCTACCTCAACATCATCTGGCAGGTCAGGCATGACCTCTACTGAGGCAAAGGAAGTCTGTCGTCTGGCATTGGCATCAAAGGGAGAGACCCGGACCAGTCGATGCACACCATGTTCTCCCCGGAGGTATCCATACGCATTCTCTCCCTCAATCATGATGGTGGCAGACTTTAGACCAGCCTCATCTCCTTCCTGGTAGTCCATGACTTTGTAGGTGAATCCGTGGCGCTCAGCCCAGCGGGTATACATCCGATAGAGCATCTGGGCCCAATCTTGGGCCTCTGTTCCACCAGCGCCAGCATGGAAGGCCAGAATGGCATTGGAGGTGTCATATTCTCCCGTGAGCAGTGTCTGAAGTCTGGCAGAGTCCATGCTCTGAACGAAGGCCTCGTATTCTTGCTCCAGTTCAGGCAGAAGGGAGTCATCCTCTTCTTCATTTCCCATCTCACATAAGACCATCATGTCTTCCCAAGAGGAACGACGCTTGGCTTGGGATTCCAGCTTCCCTTTTTCCAGTTTGAGTTTTTGCAATACCCGTTGAGATTTCTCTGGGTTGTCCCAAAAGCCGTCAGCAGCACACTGGGCCTCTAAAAAATCTACTTCACGGGCAGCAGTGTCCAGGTCCAGTGCCTTTTCCAGCTCGTCCAACTGGGGCAGGAGGTTGTTGAGTTTTACTTTGTATTCATCAAATTGAAGCACCGTGGCGATCCCTCACATTCTTAAAAATTGAACTGTTTTATTATATCTGATGTTCCACAAAAAAGCAATAAAAAGAACAAGAATGAAAAAGAAAAGGACTTCCTAGCTGGAATTATGAAGGATTCCTTGAAATTTATAGGATTTCAGCGTATAATAAAATGTCTATCATTCTGCGCTGACAGACCACTCTGTTCCATGTTTTATCATCCAATTTGCGATGAACTCGCTTTGATTTTGAGGAGGAATACGCATGGCGATTACGCTGCAAGACTATCTCGCTTCCCTTCGGGGAAAGCGTGTTGCCGTCATCGGCATAGGGGTCTCGAACACCCCACTGATTAAAACTCTGCTCCAAGCTGGGATCTCTGTCACTGCCTGCGACAAATCACCCAGAGAGAACTTTGGTGACCTGGCGGCAGAGCTAGAGGCTATGGGGGCCATCCTCCAACTGGGAGAGACCTATTTGGATGGGCTGGATCAAGACATCATCTTTCGTTCTCCTGGAATTCGTCCAGATATCCCTCCTTTTTTGGCCGCAGTGGAGAGGGGCAGTCTGCTCACTTCAGAGATGGAGGTCTTTTTCCAAGTCTGTCCCTGCAAGATCATCGCAGTCACAGGCAGTGACGGAAAGACAACGACAACGACACTGATTTCCGAAATGTTGAAAAATGCTGGATATACCGTCCATTTGGGCGGAAATATCGGGAAACCATTGCTCTCAGAGGCTGGGACGATGAAGAAAGATGATGTCGCAGTGCTGGAGTTGTCCTCTTTCCAGCTCATGACACTCTCTGCCAGCCCAGACATCGCTGTGTTTACCAACCTCTCTCCCAACCACTTGGATATTCACAAATCAATGGAAGAGTACGCCAAGGCAAAGGAGAATATCTTTTGTCATCAGAAGGAGGAAGATCTTGCCATCTTCAACCGGGACAACGATTTGACCGATGAAATGTCCCATCGCGCCCCCGGAAGAGTGACACAGTTCAGCCGAAAGCAGACCTTGAAGGATGGAGTATCTGTTGACAATGGCACCATTGTGGTAGCCAAGGACGGAGAAACAAGACGTCTGTTTTCCACAGACCGTATTTTAATTCCTGGCCAGCACAATGTGGAGAACTATCTGGCTGCCATCGCAGCGGTACAGGGCATGGTTTCTGATGAGATTATTCTTCATACAGCGGAAACTTTCCCTGGTGTGGAACACCGAATCGAGTTGGTGCGCACCTTAAACGGTGTGCGGTATTATAATGACTCCATTGCCTCTAGTCCCACCCGTACCATCGCTGGCCTGCGTTCCTTCCAGCAAAAAGTTATCCTGATCGCAGGAGGATATGATAAAAAGATTCCTTTTGACGTGCTGGGGAAAGAGGTCCAGAATCATGTGAAGACCTTGGTCCTCACTGGTCACACAGGAGAAAAGATCCGGCAGGCTGTGGTGGATACCCCTGGCTATCAGGAGGGGCGTCCTGCCATTGTCATGGAGGAGGATTTCACCAAAGCCGTTTTGGCCGCCGCCAGCCTGGCCAAAGAAGGGGATGTGGTGATGCTGTCTCCTGCTTGTGCCTCTTTCGATCACTTTAAGAATTTCGCCCAGCGAGGCCAAACCTTTAAGTCCATCGTCAACGGGTTGTAAAGGAGGATGCACATGGATACACTTGCAAGTCTAACGGCCTTGTGCGCCTGCGCTGGTCCATCTGGGAGAGAAGGTCCTGTGGCAGCGTGTGCCCTTGAACTTCTTCGGCCGCTGGTGGACGAGGTGAAATTGGATTCTTTTGGTAATGTCATTGGGGTACGCCGATGCGGGAATAAAAACGCCAAACGTGTGGTCCTAGATGCCCACTTGGACGAGGTCGGTTTGGTGATTACCGGGGCAACGGATGGCTTTCTTCGTTTCCGTCCGGTAGGAGGCGTTGACCCACGCATGCTTCCCGATCAAGAGTTCACCATTCTCTCCCAGCCACCTCTGTTTGGCGTGGTTGCTGTTTTGCCGCCTCATGTTCAAAAACCGGGGGAGGGAGAGAACGGTCTTCCCATCGACCAACTTTGTCTGGATACTGGTCTGACACAAAAGGAAGGGGAGGCTTTGATAGGGGCTTTTGCCGTTCCAAGGAGAACCCTGCGTTCTCTGTTAAATGATCGGGTCAGTGCCAAAGCGCTGGATGACCGGGCTGGCTTTGTGACGCTTCTTCGCACCGCGCAGCTGCTGCAAGATGTTTCCTTGGATGTAGACCTCTACTTCATGGGTAGCAGCCGGGAGGAGACCAACGGTGGCGGCGCACTGGTGGGCGCCTATGCGCTGGAACCGCATTGCTTCGTGGCTGTGGATGTGACGCATGCCAGAACACCCGATGGACCCAAAGAAGGAACTTTTCCTGCTGGAGAGGGGACTGTCATTGGATTGGGTCCCAACATTGCCCGCTGGATGAGTGACCGGCTGGTTGCCAAAGCACAGGAGCAGGAAATTCCTTATGCGCTTGAGGTCATGACTGGGCATAGTGGTACCAATGCTTGGAGAGTCCAGACTGCAAGAGAGGGGATTGCCACAGCTGTGTTGTCTTTGCCCTTAAAGTACATGCACAGCCCAGTAGAGACACTGGCGCTATCCGATCTGGAGTCCTCTGCGGCCCTGCTTGCCGCGTTTGTAAAAAATCTCGGAAAGGAAGGAGGTTCATTCTTTGCTGATTGATACATTAAAAGAACTCTGTGCCCTTCCTGGGGTTTCCAGCCGGGAAGATGCTGTTCGGGATTACCTGCGTGCTGCGGTAACTCCATACGCTGACAGCATCCGTGTAGACACCATGGGGAATTTGATTGTCGAAAAAAAGGGATTGGTTTCCGGCACAAAAAAACTAATGTTGGCAGCTCATATGGATGAGGTAGGACTAATGATCCACACCATTACAGATGAGGGGTACTTAAAGTTTGACACCGTGGGTGGCATTGACCGCCGTGTTTTATTGGGCAAGCCGGTGCTGGTGGGGGAAAGAAAAATCCCCGGTATTATTGGCCTGAAAGCCTATCATCTGACCAGCAAGGAAGAGGAGAAAACCATACCAAAGTTAAAAGACCTCTATATCGACATTGGTGCTAGAAACCGTGAGGAAGCCAGCTCTTATGTCGCTTTGGGAGAGGTTGCCGTATTCGACACAGATATTGTAGAATTTGGACACGGCTTTCTCAAGGCCAAGGCCATTGATGACCGAATCGGCTGTGCTGTGATGACAGAGCTGCTCCAGGAACCGCTGCCAATGGATTGTACCTTTGTCTTTACTGTGCAGGAAGAAGTTGGGACACGAGGGGCTTTCGGTGCAACTTTTTCTGTCAAGCCAGACATTGCTCTGGTGCTGGAGGGAACCACTGCTGCGGACCTACCAGACATGGACGCACACAAAAAGGTATGTGCTCCTGGGAACGGCCCTGTCATTCCCTATATGGATGGTGGTACCGTTTATGACCGGGAACTTTTTGAACTGCTGCGGACTCTGGGCGAACAAGGTTGTATCCCTTGGCAAACGAAAGAATATCTCTCCGGCGGCACCGACGCTGCTGCAATTCAGCGAACGAGGAATGGCGTTCGAGTGGCTGCCATCTCTGCTGCGGTGCGGTATCTCCACGCCCCCTCCAGCGTGGTATCTCTGGAGGACTGTCAAAATATTCTGATCCTGGCCCGCCGCTTTCTCCAGGCTGTGGCCACCATGGAATAAGGAGGACGCATGGATTATCTGTCTGTTATTGAAATGCTCAACGCCTGCCACGGACCAGCAGGGGATGAGCGGCAAATTGCCGCTACCCTGAAACGGTTGGCAGAACCCTATGCCGATGCGTGCTGGACTGACACCATGGGCAATTTAATTGTTCACAAAAAGGGGACAGGGCCAAAGGTGATGTTTGCAGCCCACATGGACTCGGTGGGTCTCATCGTTACCCACATCCATAAAGACGGTTATCTCTCTTTTGGAAAGCTGGGTGGTATTCGTCCAGAGAGTATTTTACATACCCCATTCCGGTTTAAGAACGGTGTATGCGGGGTGGTTTCTCTGCGAAAGAATGTCCCATTAAAAGACATGACCATCAACGACCTATTCTTGGACATTGGTGCCAAAAATGAAGCACATGCCCGCCGGTTGGTACAGGTAGGGGATACGGCGGTTTCTCGGATGCACGCCTTTACTACCCAGTCACATCTGACAGCCCCCTATCTTGATGATCGGATCGCATGTGCTGCCATGCTGGATGCGCTCAGCCATATCCATTCTTATACCAGTGACCTCTATTTTGTCTTTACCGTCCAAGAAGAACTTGGTCTACGTGGCAGCAAACCCGCGGCGTATGCCATTGATCCAGAGTATGCCATTGCTGTGGATGTTACTGTTGGGGAAGAACTAGAGGATCAGAAGCAGGGAAGTTCTGTTTTGGGTGGGGGCGCTGCCATCAAGGTGATGGATCGCTCCGTGGTTTGCCATCCTGAAATGGTAAAAAGCCTTGAAGAACTTGCACTGAAAAGTAAAATCCCTTGTCAGAAAGACGTGATGACCTCTGGTGGTACGGACGCTGGTGCGATCCATATTTCCCGGGCAGGTGTGATCACAGGTGGGATTTCTATTCCCTGCCGTTACATCCATACACCTGTGGAGACAGTGGATCTGTCAGATGTATCTGCCGTGGTCCGTCTTATGACAGCTTTTGCAGAAAAACGTATTGAAAAATAAAGGATGTAATGTGAAATGCCTTTACAGATTAGCGACCGTGTCCGTGCCTTGGGTGTCCAAGCCCAGCAGGCATTAACGGAACAATTTTCCCGCATCGATGAAATCGCAGAATATAACACACAGAAAGTTCTCTCTGCCTTCCAAAAGCATAAGGTGTCCGAAACATTCTTTCAAGGTTCCACCGGATATGGGTATGATGACCTGGGGCGAGAAGCCCTGGGAGAAATCTATGCAGACATTTTCTGCACAGAGGACGCGATGGTACGCATCAATTTCGTCAATGGAACCCATGCCATTGCCTCTGCGCTCTATGGTGTCCTCCGACCTGGTGATACACTAGTCTCAGCGATCGGGGCTCCCTATGACACCCTTCTGGGTGTCATAGGGGTGACAGGAGATGGCAATGGCTCTCTGAAAGAATTCGGGATCCAATATCGCCAAGTGGATTTGACCCCAGAGGACACCCCCGATCTGCCCGGCATTGTTCAGGCTGTTCAGGAGGATGGTGTGAAAGCAGTTCTTATTCAACGCTCCCGCGGCTATGCTACCCGGGCATCTCTATCAGTAGAAACCATTGGAGAGATTTGCAGGGCTATCCGAAGCGTGAATCCAACGGTATCCATTTTGGTGGATAACTGCTATGGTGAGTTTGTAGAGACAACAGAGCCAACGCAAGTGGGTGCTGATCTCATTATGGGCTCTCTCATCAAAAATCCCGGTGGCGGTTTGGCCCCCATGGGAGGCTATGTAGCTGGACGACGGGACTTGGTAGAGAGTACCGCCATGCGGATGACCGTCCCCGGAATCGGCCGAGAGTGCGGTGCTTCCCTGGGAAATAATCGGGCACTGTATCAGGGCCTTTTCTTGGCACCTCATACTGTGGCGCAGGCCACCAAGACCGCAGTGTTTGCCGCCAAGGTGATGGAACTACTGGGCTATCGCACCGATCCAACCTCCCAGGAGATTCGTCACGACATCATCCAAATGATCCATCTGGAAAAACCGCAAGCTGTGGAGCAGTTTTGTCGCGGTATCCAGTCTGGTGCGCCAGTAGATTCCTACGTTACCCCGGTTCCCTGGGATATGCCCGGCTATGACTGCCCAGTGATTATGGCCGCAGGTGCGTTTATCCAAGGGGCCTCCATTGAGTTGTCTGCTGATGCCCCCATGCGTCCGCCCTACACGGTTTACATGCAGGGAGGGCTTACCTATGAGTCTGGAAAATTAGGGGTCCTGTTGGCTGCGGAAGCGCTTTTGCGGGAATAATCTCAGTATCACAAAAAAAGGAGACGTGGATCATGGAGCCATCCAAACGGGCAGAGGAGCTGCGCACTCTGCTGAATCACCACAGCAACCTATATTATAACGAGGATACCCCTTCCATCACAGACCAGGAATATGACGCCATGATGCGGGAACTCAAGGACATTGAGAAGGAAAACCCGGCCCTCATCACACCAGACTCTCCCACTCAAAAGGTTGGGGGATCTGCCAAGCGGACCGCTGGTGTTCTGATCGCCCACCGGGTTCCCATGCTGTCCATGCAGGACCTTTTCACCCAAGAAGAAGTGGACCACTTTATCCAGGACTGCCAGGAAAAGTTGGGGGAGGAGATCACCTTTCTTGTGGAAACCAAAATTGATGGTTTATCAATGGCACTGCGGTATGAGAATGGCCATTTGATCACAGCTTTGACGAGAGGAGATGGGCGGAACTTCGGAGAGGATGTTACCGCCAATGCTAAGGTCATTGATGATGTCGCCCTTACCCTTCTTCATCCAGTGGACTATCTGGAACTGAGAGGGGAGGTCTATATGACCAATGCCGCTTTTGAAGCAGTGAACGAAAAGCAGGAACTATTGGGGAAAAAACCATTTGCCAATCCTCGAAACTGTGCTGCCGGGACCCTGCGGCAACTGGATGCAGAAGTCACACGAGAACGTCACCTGTCATTTTTTGTCTTCAATGTACAAGATATTCGCGGGAAAGAGCTAACAACCCATCAGGAGGCTTATGATTTTTTGGAATCCTGTGGTGCAACTGTGATTGCCCATCGGTTTGTGTGCAAAAACAGAGAAGAAATCTGGCAAGCCATTGCGTCCATCGGAGAGATGCGGGGGACCTTGCCCTACGACATTGATGGCGCGGTAATCAAGGTAAATGAACTTTCATTGCGGCAGAAGTTGAAAGACACCGCAAAAAACGCTGGCTATCAAGTGGCATACAAATATCCCCCAGAGCAAAAGGAAACCAAGCTTCAGCGAATTGAATTATCTGTTGGTCGCACTGGGAAAATTACTCCCACGGCCCTCTTTGATCCAGTCCGCCTGTGCGGTACCACCGTCTCCCGCTGTACACTCCACAATCAGGACTTTATCACAAACTTGGGGATCTGTCTGGGTTCCACCCTTCTCATCGAGAAATCAGGAGAGGTAATCCCTAAGTGCGTTGGGGTGGTGCCAGAAAAACAGCCAGAAGATGCGGCATGTTTTCAGATTCCCATGGTCTGTCCCGTCTGTGGTTCTCCCGCAGTGCGGGAAGATACGGCAGATATTAAATGTGTTAATCTCAACTGTCCTGCACAGTTGGAACGGCTGATCGGACACTTTGTAGGACGTGGCGCCATGGACATCAAGGGATTTGGCGTGGTCTATGTCCACGACCTGATTGAGAAGGGCTATCTGACCGATGTAGCAGACATTTTCACCCTCTCCCGCCACCGAGAGGAACTGATCGAAGGGGGGATCATCGGCAAAGAAAAGAACACGGATAAGCTGCTGGGCGCCATCGAAAAAGCGAAAGGAAATCCTCCAGACCGTCTGCTGACAGGACTCGGTATTTCTAACGTAGGAAAATCCGCTGCACAAGCTTTAATGAATCACTTTGGCACCGTAGATGCGTTGTCCGCAGCCACAGTGGAAGAACTGGTGGCAGTCGATGATATTGGCCCGATTTCCGCGCAGTGTGTGTTCGACTATTTCCGTCAGCCCCACAATCAAGCTGTCCTGCAAAAGCTGAAAGAAGCAGGGGTGAATATGGCCCAAGAAATCGTGAGACCAGCAGGGGAGAACCTCCCACTTTCTGGTCAGACGGTGGTGATTACTGGTACGCTGCCGGGCATGAGCAGGGAAGAGGCCGCTCAGTTGGTTCAGGCATACGGAGGCAAGATAACGGGGAGCGTTTCCAAAAAAACATCCTTCTTGCTGGCTGGTGAGAATGCAGGCAGCAAGAAGGAAAAGGCACACACGTTAGAAATCCCTGTTCTTAGCTTAGAAGAATTACAGGAAAAGTTAAAATCCGCGGGGGAATGAAGAAGAAACGCCGTATGTTCTCCGAAAAACATACAGCGTTTCGTTTTTTCAGGGTGTTGGGTGTATCGTTGCCAAATGAGGAAATCACATGGATAACCAGAGACAAGAAAGTTGCCAAAAGCCAGCGCAGCAACTACCAGAAGAAACGCTGACTGCGCTGGCGGATCTTTATAAAATCTTCGGAGACAGCACGCGTTTAAAAATTCTCTCTTCACTCTTTCACCAGGAACGGGGCGTTGGCGAGATTGCCCGACAGCTGGGTATGACGTTATCTGCTATTTCACACCAGCTGCGCGTTCTAAAGCAAGCCAGACTGGTTCGTGCGCGCCGAGACGGTAAAATGGTTTACTACACGTTGGCTGATGACCATGTGCGGACTATTTTTGCCCAAGGATTGGAGCATATTTCAGAGTAACTCATGAGTCTTTCTTTTTTATTCGTGCCAGAGGATTGGCATCCACCGCTTGTTTCATGTTGGCATCAGAAATATGGGTATAGATCTGAGTTGTCCCCAGATTTTCATGTCCCAGCACATCTTGGAGGGTGCGGATATCTACGCCATTGTTGAGCATGAGCGTGGCCGCTGTATGACGGAGTTTGTGGGGAGAATATTTCGGATCTAATCCAGCCTGCCGGACAGCTTTCTGAACGATATTTTCTACTGCACGGGTTGTCAAACGGGTTTTGTTGCGGGAGACAAAGAGGGCATCTCTATGGCGGAGCTCGTCTTTTGGCTCTGGCCGGACCAGCAGATAGGCTTGAATGGCATCCAAACAGGCTTCGTTTAAGTAGAGCTGCCGTTCTTTGTTGCCTTTGCCTAACACACGGACGGTGTCCTCACGGATATCTTGGACATTTAGCCCCACCAGTTCGCCCACGCGCAGGCCGCAGTTCAGAAAGAGGGTCAGGATACAATAATCCCGTTGTTCATTTGGGCCGGAAACGGATTCAAGAAGCTGAAGGCTCTCTGTCAGGGAAAGGTATCGCGGCAGCGTTTTCCGCATCTTTGGGTTATTCAGTGCCAGGGTAGGATCGTTTTCCATTTGGTGCGCATGGATACACAGGTACTGATAGAAGGAGCGAATAGAAGCGCATTTTCTAGCCCGTGTAGAAGACTCTGCTTTGCCAGCTTTTGCACCACCAGAGAGAAAGGTCAGAAATCCATAAATCTCTGACAGCTGGATGTGGGAGACGAAATCCAAATCCACATCCAAAATAGAAATCTCCTGAAATGGGACCTGTGCCAACGACGGGTCTTTCTGAAGTTTTAAGTAGCGAAAAAACGCACGCAAGTCCAAAAAATATTCATCGACAGTCTTTGCAGAGTGAGACAAGATGGATTCATGATAATTCAGGAATTCCCGCAAAATGGGGGGGGATTCCTGCCAGTATTCAGCCATAGAAGGATTCTCCTCTCTTTTGGTCTTCCAACTTCGCAAAATCTACATTATGCGAAGTTGGAAGAGAATAAAAAAGACACTCCCCTCAGGAGTGCCTTTTATTATACGCGATCTTTTCACGAATAGCAAGCAGAAATCTTTATGCCTCATGTCCTGAAAAAGCACACAAGAAAAAATGCAACAGCTTCGGTGCTGCCATTTGATCCAGACATACACACAGGAGCAAAACTGGTACACAGATGACAACTCGACGCATCAATTTTCCATTCGGTCCTTGAACCGCAGCTTTCCGCAGCAATCCCGCAGTTCCAAGGACAAAAAATGTTGGAACCGCCAAAAGACATGTGGGACCAAAGACAATGCCAGACCACAGAATTCCAGCGGCACCCATTCCTTCTATCAGTGTGACGATTCCATACGACAGGAAAAAGCCTCGTAGAAGAAACAACGCTGGGACAGTCAGTCCTGCCATCGGCAGCAAACTCAACACCACTGCTGCTACTGGCCAGCGGAAAACACTCCAGAGCACTCGGCTTAACGATGGGGCCAATGTATTCTGTGTTGCCTGGGCAAGAAACTGACGAATATAACCACCAGCAGAAAATTTTCCTTCCACGATATAGCCTAAAACTCCTCCAGCCAGAAAAAACACGGAAAGGAGCAATAAGACTG
>JAHHRP010000051.1 GCA_020025735.1 Evtepia sp. | reverse complement strand
GAAGCATTCGTGCTGCCGTCGGCAGAGGCAGCAGCGGTGGAGGCAGAGGTTCCTGCGACTGGCTCACCTTGAATTTGTGCAATGAAACTATTAACTTTTTCTAAAAGACTGTCGATATTATCAGTAAGCGGCTGATTTCCTTCGATACGTTCTACCTCGCTGCGGAAAAAGTCAATGGTCTGAAACAAAAGATCAAACAATTCCGGGCGCAAGGATTCTGGAACCACAGAGATGGATCTGTCGCGAATGAGAGAGAACAGATCTTCCGCCCGGTGGGCGATGGTGGCCAGAGATTGAAACTCCATCATGGCAGAGGAGCCTTTGACGGTGTGCATGATTCTGAAGATGGTATTGACGTCTTCTTCTGAGAAACTATCCTGCTGTTCTGCGGCCAGGACGAGGCTGTCCAGCTGCTCCAGGAGGGAGTTGGTCTCAAAAAGGTAGGCGTCCAAAATGCTGTCATTGCCAGTACCCATACGATATAACCTTCCTTCCGGTAAGAACTCTCATATTATATTATCGACCATTCAGCAAAAAACTTAAGACCGAAAGAGAGAAAAGACCCGGTTTTTTTGACCTCTTTCCTGGAAGAAAGACAAAATAGACGGAAATCAGGTGATGGAACAACATGGCGGATTTACTCGGCGCGACCAATCGAGTCGCTGGATATGAAAGCATCCAGAACAATCGTACGCCCATACCGACCACAAAACCGGACCCAAGAGTGCAGAATGCCCCCGACCCGACCCGTGTCAGCCGGTCGGATGCCAGGACGGAGCAGCAGGGGGCAGATAATCCCCTGCAATCTGGGGTGCTGCGATATGACTCCAATCTTCAGGCGTTTCTGGGCCAGCTGCGGCAGGCACCAGACTTGATGCAGATGCTGGAGCAGATTGTGGTGATGCTGCGTTCATCGGTGGCAACGCCTGGTCTTGCACCTGGGATTGCCCAGGAAATGGCATCCCTGCTGGGAATGCTGCGGATGGACCGCAAGACACTGCTGGAATTTTTTACCACACAATTGCAAGGGGAGAGCAGATTCGGCGGCCCTCTGTTTGACCTGCTTAGGCAGGCATATAAAAAAATGCCGGACGAAGGCGCGCGAGGCGCTATTTTGCGTTTTGCACAGAAGTATATTGACTTCTCCAGCCAGTCCCATATCCAGGAGAACATCCAGCGCAATCTGCGTCAGATCATGGAATATCTGCCCCAGAGCTGGCGTGGCCAGATGGGAGAACTGATGGCCCAGTTGGAAAACAGTCTTTCTGCCGGCAGCCGAGACAGTAGTCTAAAGCTGCTCCAAGGACAGATTCTCCCCTATCTTGCGTCCTATGTAGAGCGTTCCCACAACTTAGGCACCATTCGGACACTCATCGGAATGCTGGCATTGGACATTGCCCGGTATGAGAACGCCTCACAGAAAGGGATGCTGACTGCGTTCCGGCAGTTGGGTGGCTATGGGAATGTGCTGGGCAGCCTCAATCAGCTGGATGACACTGCGCTGCTGCGGCTGATGGCACAGACACCATTTCAGCAGGCGGTCAAGCAGGACAACTTCGCCCAGCATCTGGCCCAGGCGGCCCGGCGCGCTTTGCGGGGAGAGTTGGGGGTGGATGCACGGGAGGGATTTCAGGAAATTCTCCGGTCCATCCTCATCAATGAAAGTGTCTACATGCCCCTTAACCACATCATGCTTCCCCTGGAGTGGCAGGGAAAGATGCTCTACTCTGAGGTGTGGGTAGACCCTGACGCAGAGAAGGAAAATGGGCGTCGTGGGGAGGATGACCAGCAGATTCAATTTTTGTTCAAGATGGACATTCAGTCTCTGGGGGCCTTGGAAATGGCACTCAATGCAGACGAGAAGCAAGGGGTAGCCCTGCGCGTGTTGGGTCCAGAATCGGTGGAGCGAAATAAGGCGACCATCGCGCGGGACATTGAAACGATCCTATCTGACCATGGCTTGACCAGCCGAGGGATTCAGGTCTCACAGCTGACAACCCCGCTGACGCTGACGGAGATTTTCCCCCATTTGTTTGAAGGAAAGGGTGGTGTGGATGTCAAAGCGTGAACGAGACCAGGCTTCGGCGGCGGCATTGCGGTACAATGGGTCAGGAGCCCCAGTGATTGTGGCCTCTGGCATGGGAAACTTGGCAGAGAAAATCGTAGAGGTGGCTTCCGAAAGTGGAGTGCCTGTCTATGAGGATAGCTCTTTGGCAACGGTCCTGGCGCAGATGGAGCTGGGGCGGGAAATCCCCCAAGAACTATATCAGGCCATTGTAGAGATTTATATTTACTTTTTAGAATTTGACCCCGATGACCCGGAAAAATTCCGCCGTCGGCGTACAGAAGCTGCCGCAGCCGCTGCGAAAGAAGAACCGGAAGAGGAAACGGAAGGTGATCAAGATGCCGGATAACTATTTGATTTTAGACAGTCATGGTCAGCCTGTGGCGCGATGCACAGCAGATGTGCGGCCTCAGCAGGAGATCTGGACTCTTACTGTAGACCCGCGGGACATGGAAAAAGTTTTGGTCCATGAGTATATCCAGTTGGTAGGAGCCTCGGCGCAAGTGCCTCCTGCTGAGGGAAAGATTTTGAAAAGCCGCGGGAATCGGCTGCAAATACAGAAACTGCGCAGCATTGGGTCCGAGATTCGTCAAAATCTGCGGATGCCAGTGCGCTTTGACTCCTATCTTTACCCCGTCACTGGTCGGTGGCAGGGGCGGCGGGAGATCACCAGCCTAGATCTTAGTTGTGGCGGCATCGCCTTTTTCTGTAAAGGATACCTAGTGACGGATGAGCTTGTGGAAGTGGTCGTTCCTGTGACGACAGAACCATTGATTCTCCGGGCCAGGGTTCTGCGCCAGCTTCCCACCGGGGAGGACCTGCCGTTATATGCAGCGGCCTTTGTGGACCTGACCCCTGGAGAAGAAGCCATGGTGCGGGAAGCCGTCTTCAGCTTGCAGATCGGCTCAGCGGACTGAGTCGGAACCAACCCACGCCAACAAGAAAGGGAACGATCAGTATGAACAAACAAACGCACAATTCACACGGTCTTGGCAAACGGACACTGGCCTGTTTGCTGGCCCTCGTCCTCTTTGTGGGACTGATTCCGGTGCCGCATCTGCGGGCTTCGGCGGTCTCAGTGGACGAGGCTATGCAAAAAGTGGTTGATTGGGGCTTTATGCGGGGGGATATCTCTGGCAACATGCGTCCCAATGCGCCGATCACCCGCGCAGAGTTCGTCACCATTATTAACCGTGCTTTCGGCTACAAGGTCATGAACAATGCACCTTTTACGGATGTGAAGAACTCAGACTGGTTTGCGCAGGACGTAGCCATCTCCTATACGGAGAAATACATCAACGGCACCTCTGCCACGACCTTCTCCCCCCATGGGAAGCTGACCCGAGAGCAGGCCACCGTGATCTTGGCCCGGAATCTGCGGCTGCAGCCTTACCCCGGAGAAGACACCAGCTTTTCTGACAGCCGTGAGCTTCAGGAGTGGAGCCGCGGGCTTGTGGAGCAGGCTGCCCGGTATCATATCATCAGCGGCTATCCTGACGGCACGTTCCGGCCCAAGAAGGCCATCACCCGTGGAGAAGCTGCCATTCTCATTGTCAACGCCATCGGCAACCCCGTCCAGGAGGAAGGGGTACACAGTCTGCCAGGTACATATGGCAATGTGACCATCACGTCCTCCAACGTAACCCTGCGGGATACTGTGGTGGCAGGCAACCTGTACATCACCGACGGGGTAGATCTGGGCAGTGTTCTGCTGGAAAATGTACGGGTGCTGGGTCAGATTATCCTCTGTGGCGGCGGCTTGAGCCAGGACGGCGATGACAGTATTGTTTTGCGCAATGTGGATGCCCAAGAACTGATCGTAGATACGCCACGAGGCCAGGAGGTTTCCCTGCGTGTGGAGGGCGATGGTGTCATCAACCAGGCGACCATCCGCACCAATGCCTACCTGAAGGACAATTGTGGAGACAACATGGGTGTGCGGAAGATTGTCCTAGATGGCGGGAAGGATGCGAAGCTCTCTCTGGCTGGCAATGTGAAGGAAGTTGTCAACATCACCCCCGGTTCCAAACTCAATTTGGTCAGTGGTACCGCCGCTTCCATTACCATTGACGAAGCGGCCACCGAATCGACCCTCAACCTGGAAGCAGGCACCTTTGGCAAGGAGGTCAACCTGGATGTGGGGACCACCGTCACTGGCAAGGGGGACATCGGCAAACTCACCGTCAATGCCCCAGGCAGTACCGTGACCATGCTGCCCGATGAGATCATCGTCCGGCCAGGCGACACGGTGGAAATCGGCGGCGAAACCATGGACAGCAATGCGGCTGCGGAAGCCTCTGCGGATCCTCGCTTAATGGGCGGCTACCCTGTTGTCACCGATCTGGCACCCACCAGTGCCCTGGCAAAGTTTAGTGCCAATAAGAAAGGGACCGTCTATTGGGCCATCACGCCTGTTACCGCAGGGTCCATTGGTGCTGGGGACCTCATCAATCCCCCTCCCTACGGCACGGAGATTATCAAGCACGGCACCGTGAGTTTGACGGGTTCAAGCAAGGAGAACACGGCCAAGCTTTCTAGTTTGAAGCCTGGCGGCGGCTATTACCTCTCCACCGTGCTGGTGGATTCCCGGCAAGATCAAAGCCCCGTGAAGGTGGTTTCTTTCTCGACGCCTGATGACACAGTGCCAGACTTTGCAGCTGGGTATCCTTATCTGTCCAAGGTGACGAATATCAGCGCACAGGTGACAGTGATGCCCACCAAAACCTGCCAGCTCTACTATGCCCTGCTTCCCAAGGGGGCCACGGCGCCCAAGGGCGAGGACTTCAAGGCGGGTTCCGGTGCGATTCCCGGCAACTTGGGTTATGGCAGCATTCCGGTGACCAAGAACACCACCTATCCCTTTGACGTGAACAATGTTCCGCTGGAGGAGCTGGAGTCTTATGATCTCTACCTGTGGCTGAGTGACCTGGAAGGTGGCAAGAGTTCCCAAGTGAAGAAGCTCCCCTTCACCACCGTGGACCGTACCCCTCCCAAGTTCAATGTGGAGGCAACGGTCAACAAACTTCAGCCCACCTCTGTGGATCTATATGCCAACCTCAACGAGAATGGGACCCTTTTCTGGGCCATTGTGCCTGAGGGAGAGCCTTATCCGAAGCCTTTGGCAGGGACCGACCCCAATGGAACTGTGGACCTGAGCAGTGACAATGCCAAGCTGCAAGTGGTCTCGGGAATGAACGCGCTGAAAAACGGAAAGGTCGCCATGACGGAGAACAAGGACGTGACGTTCACTGTCTCAGGGTTGGAGAAGGAGAAGTCCTACGACCTGTACTATGTGGCCCAGGACAAGGCGGGGAATTACTCTGATATCGTGAAGAAGATTACCATTCACACGCTGGATCAAAGTGGCCCGACGGTGACACAGGAGTTCACCCGGTATAACAGCAATGATCCCACCCATCCCTTGCCTGACACAGATATTCGGTTGGTGTTTAGTGAATCTGTGATGGATAAAGAGACGCTCAATAAATACACAGATCTCTATCAAAAAGTATTGGACAGCGACCCCAGTGAGGAGGAAGCACGCAGAGGCATGGCCGAGATTCTGCGGAAAAATATCATTCTCTATGAAATGGTGAATGGCATTGAGAAACAGGTAGTTGATCGGTCGAACGACGAGAGCAACCCAGACTGGACGGTGGACTATCGCTTTGCCAAAGTGGCCATCGAAGATGGAAAGATGGTGGTTACCCTCCCTACCAGTAAAGATCCATTGACCAGTGCGCTCAACCTGAAAAGTGGTGCTACCTACTATTTCAAAATCGACGGAATAGCAGACACCTCTTCAGGACAAAACCCCATGGGCGTGACAAGACTGGATGAATTTACAACCGTGTTTGCTCAGGTAAACCTGTCCTCGGCAGGCAACAGCACCATAGAGATTGATCCCACTGGGAAGAAAATCCCTGTGGATGGTTATTGGCGCATGAACCCGGTGTCGACACAAAACGTGGCGGATTCCGTGAAGTGGGATATGATTCTTTGGTCGGATACCACAGTGGAATTCACCTTGTGGACACGGGCTTCTAAGGGAGCGAATGAGTGGAGTGATTGGAGTCAGGTGAAAGCGGATACCAGCCCAGATCTGGGTCCTTCAACCCAGATCACACATGTCCCGGCCAACGGACAGTTTTCCGGGGTCAGTATGACGATGAATCAGAATCTCTTGCAGAAGGAAAAGTTTAATCCTTTGAAAGAGTTGGAGGAAGGGACAGTGTATGAATACGCTGTTTCGTTTACAAAGATTCGTGGAGACAGTGAGCGACAGAATTGGAGTGGCACAGTCAACATGAACATCAATGTGGTGGCCGGAGAGAACAGCGGGCTGAAGCAGCTGGCGACAGATGTCAGTGAAGCAAATTGGAAGGAAGTTGTGGGCAATGGCAAGGCCATAACCAACATTGGTCAGCCTGAGACCCTGGGGCTGCGGATTCCCTTCCAAGATAAAGTTGCACCGATGTTTGTCAACAAGTATCCTACGTTTAAAGCGGGAGACTCTGTGGTCAATATGGATCTGATGCTCAATCGGCAGGGAACGGTTCATTATGTTGTTGCTCCCATAAATACGATTACCACCGTAGGTGGAAAGGTAAGTGATAACCAAAAGACAACAAATTATGGGGAAACAGCGAACTGGGAAACGCTTCCTGAAAGTGGCAATGTCCCAACACCAGAGGATCTTATCGTGGCAACAACACCGGGCTACAATGATATCGTCAATGCAAAGACCAAATACGCTGCCAGCCCCGATGTCAAATTTGGGAGCGTATCTGTGGGACAGTCTGTTGTGCTGGAGAAGGTAACAGGACTGAAGCCAACAACACCGTATATTGCTTACTTTGTTACCCAAGGTACAGCCTCTGTGTTCTCCCCTGTCTACTGCTATCGCTTTGAGACGGGAGATGTAAAAACACCGGTTATTACGTTGACAGAGAGCAGCCCGAGTGTAGCTTTCCGCTCAGATGAAACCGCGGATCTGAACTATGCACTATTTTCAGCGGCAGATCTCCCGCCGATTTTCCTTGAATCTATGCTCAATCATGTTGATCCAGATAAGAAGGATGAATACCAACAGGAGCATTCTGATCCCAAATACAGAATAATAGATGCGTTGCAAGATAGTGGCAGAGAAGGGTTCTCTTCCGTGTTCGATATGTATGCGAAGGAAGAAACCAAAAAGACGGTACGGGAATATATTGACCGTAGTTCTGCAGCAGGAAAACCGGTTGCATCGGGTATCATCAATAATTTGACATCAAAAGCGCAATCAAAGGATTTCTCTTCTGCAATGAACAAAGAGAGTGCATCCAACTACTACTGCCTTGCAGTAGCAAAAAATGTCTTGGGTGGCGAATATACGTTTAAGGGAGTGTATCCTGTCTTTATGCCGAAGACAACTCCGCCGAAACTGAAGATTGAAAGCCCGAGACCTACGCATAACGACAAAAAGGATACGTATTCTGGAACCATCACCTTCTTCTTCGATGAAATATTATATTATCTGCCAACAAATGGTGAAACATCTGACCTGAAGCCAGTTTATAATGTGGATCAAGATGATCAAGACGAAAAATATGTATCCTTTAAACAACACATCCTGGGTAATGTTGAACAGTTGACTGTGGGAACTCCGTTACCCGGAGAGAGTAACACATTTGTTCTGAACTATAAGGGTGCAAGAGATGGAGCGACCATCACTATCTTCAAAGATGGTTTTGTCAGTGGTGTAAGAGGCAACAGTAGTAGAGCGCCGATTCTGCTCCAATTCCAAGCAGAAAAAACTGGAATTGGTGGCGGCTTTAACGGTGGAGGGAAGTGGGTCATTATTTCCGGGCAATAACCCACACCCGTAAGTAATTCGTAAAACTAGAGCGGCAGGCAGCTTCTGCCTGCCGCTCTGTCCGTAGGACAATCAGATCGGATAGGGGGTTTTTATGAAACAAAGAATAGGAAAACGGGCCGCAGCGTTTCTGCTGGCCACGGCAATGACTTGCTCTTTGGTGCCTGCTGCCGTTGCAGTAGACCAACAGGATGACGAAACTGCGGCGCCAGGAGGTGCGTTGACGGTTACCTTAGACCAAACGAAGGTAGACCTAGAGATCGGGGAAAGTGCGGAGCTTACTGCAACGGTATCGGGAAAAGATCCAAAAAACTTAGAGTATGAATGGACGGTACAAAATACAGGTGGGTCCAGTGAAAACATTGTCTCTGTAATGCAAAGCAATACGCAAAATCATATTGCTGAAATCAAAGCCGAACGAGAAGGGATGGCGACGATCACCGTTACAGTAAAAGAAAAAGCGCTGCCAGCTCCGTCAAATCTATCTGCCACACCTGCGGTGGGAACTGCAACCTGTGAGGTTAGGGTGACACGGCCAGATGTGACGGAAATCAAGGTGTTCCCATCGGATGTTGTTCTGGATGTAAAAAAGACAGAAAAGCTGAAGGTAATTTTCACTCCCAGCACTGCTACAGGAGAAATTGCCTGGCGCAGTGGTGATGAGTCCGTGGCGAAAGTCGATCAAGACGGCACGGTGACGGGCATCAAAACGGGTACCACCCGAATTTATGCCCGTGTAGGTACGCGGGAATCCTCCTGCCAGGTGAATGTGCGGGGCATCGAACTAAAAAATCCCCCCACAGAGTTGAAGGTGGGGGACAAGACGCGTTTGGAATACATAACCTATGGCCTTGGAAATGATCCCGGCGTGTCTTGGAGCAGTGATAAGCCAGATGTGCTGCGTGTTACAGAAGGTGGTCACTGCTTTGCGCTGGCAGAAGGTGAGGCGAACATCACCGCCAAGGTGGATGGATTTAGCTATGAAGTTACCTGCAAGATCGTGGTTAAAACCAACACGGCGGCAGTCATCAAGCCAAACAAACCCATAAGCCCTGGCACAGCCCTGCATTTCTCCTCTCTGATTGACAGGATACAGACCCAGTGCAGAAATGTTTTGGAGAAAGACCTGACCTATATTTCCGGTGTGTCCGTGGCAACGAAAGAAGGGACTTTGTATTATCAGTACCGCTCCGACGATGATACCGGCCGGGGAATCGCGCCCTCTGATACCTTCTACCTGAACCCCTCCCATGGTCAGGAGACCCTCTCTGAGGTCTATTTCGTTCCCCAGCCGGGGTTCAGCGGCACGGCGACCATCAGCTACACCGGTTACGCCGGACCGCTCTCCTTCTTCCAGGGCACCATTCAGGTAGAGGTGGAAGAGGTGGACCATATCGTTTACACCGTGAGCGACGGTGTGCCTCTCCAGTTCAAGGCCGATGACTTCAACATCGTCTGCCTGAACACCACCGGCCGCAACCTGAAACATGTGGTTTTTACCCTGCCGGACAGCAACCGAGGATCTTTGTACCGCAACTACATCTCCCCTGCCAACCCCGGCATCCCTGTGCGCTCTGGAGATACGTTCCAGGTCAATGGCATCCCTTCCCTCTCTGACCTCTACTTCGTCCCCGCCCCAGGATACAATGGCACGGTGGTCCTCAGTTATACCGCTGTGGATGTCAATGGTGCTTCCTATCGCAGCCGGGTGGAAGTCCAGGTCAGCCCCAAAAAACCCAGCGGAGATATCAACTATACTGTCTCCCAGGGCGGCACGGTCTCCCTCAATAAAGAGGATTTCGTCAGACTTTGCAGAGACTTTACCGGCGGTACGTTGGACTATGTTCGGTTCTCCTCTCCCGCCGCCAGCCAAGGCAAGCTGTACTTCGATTATACCAGCGCCTCTAAGCCCGGCAGTGCTGTCACCGGGAGCCAGAGTTATTACGCCAACGGCTCCCCCAACCTGAGCAAGCTCACCTTTGCAGCCTCCGACAGCGGGGCTGGCATCGCGGTCATTCCCTTCACCGGCTGGGACACCAAGGGCAACAATTTCTCTGGCCAGGTGGAGATCGCTGTCCGGGCCTCTGGTGCCGGAGACATCCGTTACAATGCCAACAGCCAGGGGAAGGTCACCTTTAATGGGGATGACTTCAATACCCTGAGCAAAGACCTGACTGGGGCCAATTTGCGGTATGTTCAGTTTACCCTCCCGCCAGAAAATCAAGGGGTCCTGTATTATGACAGCAGCAACAAAAGTGCTGGGGAAAAGGTTACCGCAGGGAAAAAGTATTACTTCTCTGGCTCGCCCAATCTGGACAAGATTACTTTCGTTGCGGCCAGTGGCTTTACAGGCACAGCGACCATGAGTTTCACTGGATGGAATACCAAAGATGGTTCCTTTACTGGCACCGTGGAGGTTCAGGTGGACCGCAACAGCGCGGCTGCCGATTTGCATTATACCGTTCGTCAGGGACAGAGCGTTACCTTCAACAGCGGGGCGTTCAATACCCTGTGCCGGCAGGAGACGGAGCAGGATTTGAGTTATGTCCGTTTCACACTCCCCTCTTCCAGCCAGGGCACCCTGTACTATAATTACAGGGACGGGAACTACGAAAGCAAAGTCGGTGCAGATCGCAGCTATTACCGCACCAGTTCCCCCAGCCTGGATAAAGTGGCTTTCGTGCCAGCGGGCTATCTGGGCACCCTGTCGGTCTACTTCGATGGCTGGAGCACTGGCGGAAAGAAATTCTCTGGCACAGTGAAAATCACCGTGGAGGAAAATCAGGATTCCGTCATTTCCTATACCACTTCCTACCTCCCCGTGCGCTTGCAGCCAGAGGATTTCCGCCGTGCTTGTCAGGCGCAGGGTGTGTCTGATGTGTCATCCGTCACACTGACACCTCCCAGCAGCACCTGGGGCCGGTTGTGCTACCAGTATACCTCCCCCTTGCACTATGTGTCTGAGGTCCGTCCCACCACGGCGTACCAACTCAATGGGTCCCCTGCCCTGTCCGACGTGACGTTCGTGCCCAAGGCAGATACCCGAGGGACTGTAAGTATCCCCTATGTAGCAACTGGCCGCAATGGGCGCACCTGTGCCGGTACCGTGCAGATCACGCTCCAACCCAGCACCACCAGCTGGCATTTCAGCGACATGGGGAAACACACCTGGGCCACCAGTGCGGTGGACTATCTCTATGAGAACAACATTACCACCGGTATGGGGGGCGACCGCTATCAGCCTGCTGGTGCCATGCGTCGGGGTGATTTCATGGTCATGTTGGCACGGGGCTTTGGCCTGAAAGGCACCACGTCGGGGAGCTTCCCGGACGTGCCCGCTGACAGCTACTATGCCGACGCTGTGGCTGCGGCTAAGGAGTTGGGAATTACCAACGGCTATGAGGATGGTACCTTCCGGCCCCAAAACACCCTTTCCCGGCAGGAAGCCATGGTCTTTCTCCAGCGGACACTCCAAGCGTCCGGGTGGTACATTGGCAACGGCAGTGAGGCAACCCTTGCAGCTTATGCTGACGGAGAGAAGGTCTCTGGCTTTGCCCGTGGTGCGGTGGCAGCCATGGTGGAGCGTGGGATTTTGTATGGAAGCTCCAACAATCGGCTCAATCCCTGGGGAGCCTTGAGTCGGGCAGAAATGGCAGTTTTGCTGCACCGAACATTGACATTATGAACATAAAACGCAAGATATATCTTCAAAAATTTGTTTAAATGATGGCATCTGAATGCTGAGATTTTATCCGTCCGTCCCCTTGCTTTTTGTCAAGAGCAGGGGGGCGGATGTTCTTATATCTGACGTAAAGATTTGTTTAGAGCAGCGTGTGATTGTGGGAAATGAAGGATGAAATTTAGAAAAATTCCTTTAAAGCTAAAAAGTAAACGA
>JAHHRP010000050.1 GCA_020025735.1 Evtepia sp. | reverse complement strand
ACTCTACGCTGGTGCGGCGGGGGGATTCCAGGTTAGGGATTCTGGTCTGGATCGGTTTGGGAGGAAGTAGCTTGTGGGATGGCCGCCTGCTTTGCCCGACGTTCCAGTTCACGAGTGGCCTCCTGTTCCACCCAGAGTAGAAACTCCAAGCTGTCCATGTCGTGGAGGGGGTTGATTCGTGGCTCCTTGTCCTCTTCAAGTTCGGGCTGCTCATCCTGGGGAAGGAAGCCAAGAGAGAGCAGATCGAAGTCGTCTGCGGAGTGGAGGTCACCAAAATTTTCGGGGAATTTTTCCATGGGGGATACCTCCTGGGATATGGTTTTGCGAACCTATTTTGCCCATTCTAGCACACCGTCGCGCCTTTGTCACGATATTTCTCTCAAGATGGAGAAAGATTTTGTGGAGAAAGCTCGAAAAAAATTCTTGACAAACAGAAATAAATCCCGTATCATAAGTCGCAACCAGAGATAGAGGCGCATCACATCATCAGTAGCCGAGGCCAATGCTGTGCAGGGCAGGTCCGGGGAAAGGGATGGATGCCGAAGGCGGTCTTCCCTGCAATGGAGATCGTACTGGGCGGGCAAACTAAGAGTTGCCCGACTGTCGCAAATGGTAAAATTTGCGGAGGGCTATCCTTGATACAGTCGCCCCTGACCGTTTGTCAGTGGTGTGTGTGATGTTATCAAGCAGCTATCCCCGCATAGCTTGCTTGATTTTTTGTTGCCTTTTTTCAAGGGGGCAGGGAGATCAGGCAGGACATTGTGAAATATGCAGGAGGAACCTACCATGAAACAGACCACCCCCATTTTCCGCGGCATCGCTACCGCGCTCATTACGCCAACCACCCCCACTGGTATTGATTTTGACCGCTTTGGCAAACTCATCGACTGGCAGATTGCCCAGGGAATCAACGCCCTGGTCATCTGTGGAACCACCGGTGAAAGCTCTACCCTCACCGATGCCGAGCATCGCCGGGCCATTGCCTACGCTGTGGAGCGGGTGAACGGCCGTGTTCCTGTCATTGCTGGCACCGGTTCCAATGAGACCGACTATGCCGTGTCGTTGACGAAAAGTGCCTGTGCTGACGGGGCCGATGCAGTCCTGGTAGTCACTCCCTACTACAACAAGACCACGCAAAAGGGCCTTGTGACCATGTACAATACCATCGCTGACGCGAGTACCAAGCCCGTAATCCTTTACAATGTTCCCTCCCGCACAGGCATCGGGATTGAACCTGCCACATACGGGAAGCTGGCAGAGCATCCCAACATCGCGGCAATCAAAGAGGCAAACAGTGACATCTCCAAGATCGTGGAAACCTTCTCCCTGGTGGGAGATCAACTGGACATTTATTCTGGCAATGATGACCAAATCGTACCCATTCTGTCGATGGGAGGCCAGGGGTGCATCTCGGTGCTTTCCAACGTCATCCCCGCCCAGACCGTGGCGATTGCCGATCAGTTCTTTGCCGGGGATGTGGCGGGAGCAGCCCGGCTTCAGTGCCAGTTTATGCCGTTGATTCGTTCCCTCTTCTGCGAAAGCAATCCCATTCCTGTCAAGGCTGCTATGGCTGCCATGGGCTATTGTGAGAACTATCTTCGTCTGCCTCTGGTCCCTATGGAGGAGGATCACTACCAGGTGATGCTTCAGCGGATGCGGGATCTTGGCATCCAGGTATAAGAAAGGAAGAGGAGTATGCATATCATCGTCAACGGCGCCGGTGGACGGATGGGCCAGGAGGTCTGCCGCCTACTGGCCGAACAGGGACACACCCTGGCCGCCGGGGTAGATCATTCCGGGGGAGAGGGCCTCTACAAAGCCTTGCGTGATTATACCGGTCCGGCAGATGTGGTCATCGACTTTTCCCATCACGAAGGGGTAGGGGAGCTGATGGACTACTGCATATCCCGCGCGCTCCCTTTGGTAGCGGCGACCACAGGATATACCCCTGAAGAATTTGCACGGTTGGAGGAGGGGGCAAAACAGATCCCTGTCTTCCAGTCCTATAATATGTCCATTGGCGTTGCGTTGCTGGCCCGGCTGGTCAGTCAGGCAGCGGCGATCTTCCAGGGCTGTGATGTGGAAATCGTAGAGACCCATCATAATCGAAAGGCCGATGCACCCAGCGGGACAGCACTTCTCCTGGCCGATGCAGTGAAGAGCCAGCGGCCAGAGGTAGACTATGTGTTTGGTCGTTCCGGCCAACATAAGCGCCAACCCAATGAGATCGGAATTCACGCCCTGCGTATGGGCAATGTGGTGGGAGAACACGAGGTGATTTTTGCCACCGATAACCAGACCATTACCCTGAAACATCAGGCCCATGACCGGGCGCTTTTTGCCGAGGGGGCCTTGGCCGCAGCTCACTTTGTTGCTGGACAGCCTGCGGGCTTGTACCACATGGACCACCTGCTGGGGCTGTAAGCAATTGACCGAAACCATAGAAAGACAGGAATGACCTATGTTATATGAGAATTTGGGAATCAATGACCAAGGCCATCTCACCGTAGGAGGGCTGGATACTGTCCAGTTGGCGGAGGAATTCGGTGCCCCTTTGTATGTGTTGGATGAGGACCGTCTGCGGGCCAACTGCCAGACCTATGTGCAGTCTATGGCAGCTTGGATGCCTGCGGACTCCATGCCCCTGTTTGCTGGGAAAGCCTTGTGCTTCAAGGGTTTATATCCTGTGCTGAAAGAGGAGGGGATGGGGGCGGATGTGGTTTCCCCTGGGGAGATTTACACTGCGCTGGCTGGAGGGTTTCCGGCGGAAAAACTCTACTTCCACGGCAACAATAAAACGGATGAGGATATTGCCTATGCGCTGGACAGTGGAGTGGGATGCTTCATTGTGGACAACCATCAAGAACTGGCAGCGCTGAACCGGGCTGCCGGTGTCCGGGGAATTCGTCAGCGTGTGCTGCTGCGGGTGACACCAGGGATTGATCCCCATACACTTCAAGCCATCAACACTGGGCGCATTGATTGTCAGTTTGGGGTGCCCATTGAGACGGGACAGGCAGCGCGTTTCGCAGCAGCGGCCTTGACGATGGAACACCTGGAGATAGAAGGGTTTCACAGTCACATTGGCTCCCAGATTTTTGAAGCGGAACCATTCTGTGAAGCGGTGGATATCCTGTTGGATTTTGCTGCCAGTCTACGCCAGGAGTACGGATTTGTTGCCCGAACGCTGAATTTGGGCGGCGGTTTCGGGGTGCGATATCAGGCGTGTGATCCTGTGGTGGACATCCCTGGAACGATCCGCGCTTTGGCAGACCATCTCACCAGAGGCTGTCAGGACAAGGACTATCCTTTGCCACGCATCTTGCTGGAGCCAGGCCGGAGCATTGTGGCGGATGCGGGCCTTACATTGTATCGGGTGGGAGGAGTCAAGACCATTGAAGGTTACCGCAGCTACGTGACAGTCAATGGCGGTATGACGGATAATCCCCGATACGCACTGTACCAGTCTCCCTATACTGTTTTGCCCGCCAGCCGGATGATGGACACTCCTGACTTTGATTGTACATTGGCTGGACGGTGCTGTGAAAGTGGAGATTTGATCCAGGAAAATATTTCGTTGCCGCGGCCTGAACGGGATGACCTGGTGGCGGTACTCACAACGGGGGCCTATAACTTTACAATGGCCTCCAACTATAATCGGCTGTGCCGCCCGGCCTTGGTGATGATCCGACAGGGAAATGCGCGGCTGGCAGTTCGGCGGCAGACCTTTGAAGACCTTATCGCCTGTGACCTGTGAGACAAACAAACGAAACGGTGCCGGACAAAAGACACCTAAAAATAAGCCGAGAGGTGCCCCAGAGGAAGGGAGATCTCTCGGCTTATTTTATTCTTTCATTGGGAGATGAATGGACTTCTTTATCCCATAGGGGTCATGGTATTTTGATTTTCAAACTTAATTTCAGCAGATAGGATTGAGGGTCCTTGGTGGCAAAGCCGTTGACCAAGTCCTCCTCGTACAGATCTCCGTCTATGAGATAACCCTGTTCCAGGACCCAGTCTCGCAGCTGGCGGCAGGCTTGGTATTCTGATTCATAAGAACCTTGATGGCAGAGCACAGCATACGTTCCAGCGGGGCGGATACGGATGTCCCAGCCAGTAGTGCCCGGCGGGACAACACAATAATAGTAATCCTCCAAAAACTTGTTCTGCTCCAAGCTATTCTGACAAATAATATCTCCTGGCGCTTGAGAAGGACTACCTTGCTCCCTGGCCCAAGTGAGCAGCTGGCGAACATGGAGAAGATAGACGGCTTCTTGAAATCTTTCTTCTGCAAAGTCTGGTGCCTTTACTACGGCACACCATAGTTCGGGACAGTGTTCTAAGTGGATTTCTCCCGGCTGCACTTGTGTAGCCTGTTTGGCTCTGTTTTGGGCATCGCGCAAGAGTGTTTCCATTTGATCCAGCCGCTGTCGTTCGTGCTCCAGATCGGTTTGTTTTTCCCTCAGCAACTCCAACAGGGCTTGTGGACTGCGGCGGGAGAGGTAGTCCTGAATCTCGCTCAGAGGGGTTCCGAGCCGACGGAGAGCAGCAATCATATCGTAGACAGGCAGTTGACGAGCTGCGTAGTAACGGTATCCATTCTCGCCGACCCACTGAGGCTTGAGAAGACCAATATGATCGTAGTGCAAGAGGGTATCTTTTTTTACCCCGCACAAGGCAGCAAACTCGGCGATTTTAAAATGATGCTTCTCCATGATGTCCCTACCTTTTGGAAAAATAGTTATCATTTCTCTTGACTCTAGGGTTACTCCATAGTTTATCCTTAGTATAACAAATAAAATGACTGTCCACAAGGACAAATTCTCGATCTGAGGTGAAACCGTGTCTACCGCATATGTTCCTAGCCGCTCCTGGAAAACCTTTTTGCACTATGTGGCACCATCCGTAGCGGCTATGGTCCTCTTTTCTGCCTATACCATTGTCGATGGGATCTTTGTTGCCAAAGGCGTTGGTGAACTGGCCTTGGCCAGCGTAAATATCGCACTTCCTTTTATCAATCTCCTCTCCGGGATTGCGATTCTCCTGTCTATGGGAACCTCGACCCTGTGCGCCTTTGCGCTGGGTCAGGGAGATCATGAAAGGGCAGAGAAGATTTTTACCCAGACAGTGGTGGTCATTCTGATTGTCGCTGGCGTTATTACGCTGAGCGTTTCCCTGTTTTCTGAACCTTTGGCTTACCTCTTGGGTGCAGGACCGCAGACCGTGGAGGGTACTGCCCAATATCTGCATATTGTTTGCCTTTTTTCTGTCTGTTTTATCATCTCCTATTGCTTGGAAGTTATGGTAAAGGTGGACGGTGCACCTCAGCTTGCTATGTTTGGGGTGGGGGTCAGTTTTCTGATCAATATAGGTCTGGATTATCTGTTTATCTTGGTTTGGCATTGGGGGGTCTTTGGGGCTGCATTGGCCACTGGTCTGGCCCAGTTGGGCAGCATGATCTTCTTTCTGACGTATTTTCTATCTGGAAAGTCTAATCTGCGTTTCCGCCGCTTTTCGTTCCGTCTTAAGGCGTTTGGCCAGATTTTGCCTCTGGGCATTGCTGATTGCTCCATTGAGCTTATGTTGGGCTTTCTTACCCTGCTGTATAATCACGTCATCACCAGTCTGCTGGGTGAGAGCAGCTTGCCCATCTTTGCGGTCATCGCCTATATCAGTTTGTTGGTTTCGATGGTCATGCAGGGAATTGCCCAGGGTATGATGCCCCTGGTGAGTTTGTCAGTGGGGGAACAGGACACAGGTTCCATTCGCATCTATCTCCGCCGGGCCATCTTGACGGTGTTGGTAATTGGTGCTGTGGTGGAGCTGCTTTGTCAGGCTGCGCCCGGAACGATCGTCTCTCTTCTTCTCAGCGGGGACAGCGCTCTGTTTGAAGAGACGGTATTGGCTCTGCGGCAATATGCGCTATCCTATCTGCCTGCGGGGATCTCCATTGTTTTGGCCGGTTACTTTGCCGCCTTGGGCAAGGCTGGAGCCTCTGCATTGCTCTCTTTGAGCCGTGGTTTCCTCCTTCTTCCGGCAGCCATTCTGCTTCTTTATCTTTTGGGTGCCAGTTCCATCATCTGGATGGCTGCGCTCATGGGAGAATTGCTCAGTTTGGCGCTTGGTCTCATTCTTCTCATGTGGAAGAGGAATGCCGCAGAATAATTTCAGTTCTCTCCTTTTTAAGATACACGGTGTTAGAGGGGGCAGAGTTTTTCTTCCTCAATAAAGTTCTGCCCCAGACAATCCGAGAGTCCAGCCAGTGATGGCTGAACTCTCGGATTGCTCTATTATGGGACCTGATGAAATATAGGTGTGGGGGAATTTCTATGGATGATTGGAAAAATTTGGTCCAGTTTCGTCAGAAAGGAGCGTCTCTGCTGCTACACACAGGAGAAGGATGACGGCACCAAACATTCCGGCAGTGGACAGATGTTCTCCCAAAAGGATGCGGGAGAAAAAGGCGGTCATTACGGGGCAGAAGCATTGGAGAAGGGCTACGGTCCGGGAGGAAAGGAATCCCAGAGCAGCGTTTTGCAGGAGATAGCCCGCCACGGTGCAAAGAAGGGCCAGATAGACAATGCTCATCCAAATTTTAGGGGTTGCAGCATGTAGAGAGATTCCTTGATCAAGGCACAATGCACATACCAGAGCCATAACCGCAGAGGCTGCGGTTTGGAGGGTGGTTAAGGTAATAGGATCCACGCGATTCAGCGCCCGTTCCCCGAAGATCAAAGCACCTGCCAACAATAGGGCAGAGAGGAGAGAGAAGACTTCTCCCCATCCAAAGCCCGCTAGACCGCCGAGGCCGCAGAGAAGGTAGAGGCCCAGGATAACCAACAACTGAATGGGAAGGTGTTTCTTGCCAAAAGGTTTTCGGTAAAACGCGAGGGCAAGCAGAGGTGTCATCACCGTGGATAAGGAGCGGAGGAAGGCAACAGAAGTGGCGGCAGTAAGTTCCAGGGCGATATTGTTGGTCACATAGGCACCGCCCATACACAAACTGGGGGCGAACCAGTCTCGTAAAGAGGCTTTTTTTATCCCTTGCCAGATCCGCCGACCAAAGAGGAGACAGAGAAAAAGCAAGGCGATCATATAACGGGCGGTGAGCAGGGAGTAGACAGGTAAGACCTCATAAGCGGCTTTAGAAATGGGGTCTCCAAAACCGTAGAGGGCACTTTGCAGAAAAATAAAGAAGAAAGGGACCCACCGTAAAGAAGGTCCCTTTCGCAGGGGGAGCTGCGTGATGGGGGAGGGATGGTCTAACATGGCGGTGGCCTCCATTGATCAAGCATTGATCTGACCGAATGATAATGATATAGAAATAGTATACAAGATTGAAGCGCACTTAGCAAGGGAGAGAGAGAAATGAGGCGCAAACGGTCCGCATGTTGTTTGGGAGGGGGATCAGGGGTGTCTCTTCTTCCGTAGGAGGAGACCAGCAGCGATGCAGATGATGGCCAGCAGGAGCAGTCCCAGGAGGATGAGGAAGAATACGTTGGCAAACAGTGTATCGCCAGAAGTCCAGTTGGTGAAGTCTACTGGCAAGTGGAACCAATATGGCTGGGAGACGAGGTGTCCTGTCGCAAGAAAAATCTGGTCAAAGAAAAAAGGGGTCAGCCAGAGCCATAAGGCAGTCCAACTCAGTGCTGTCCCTGCCCGGAACCACCGACGGATGGGAAGATAACGCAAAGAGAGCAGCCATCCCCAGGGAAGGGTCAAAAACAGCAAAGCGATGGGGAGCATGGGCAAGGGGAACGCGCCAGAGCGCCCCTCCCAGGCAAGACCCACCAGGAGAAGAAAGGTTTCAACGGATAGGTATACCATGGCCTGATGAGCTTGCCAGTGCTTGGGCAGTGGCAGTTGATGCAGAAGTGGGGGAAGGAGAAAGATTCCTGTTCCAAAGAGGGTCCATAAAGTGGCGCTGAGAAACCACTGCCCATTGGAATACAGGCAGCACACCCCGAACAACGCCACAAGCAAGAGGAACTCTATGCCGACATACAGGGAGGCTTTCCGGCAGGACAGCCATGGGGGCAGTGGAAGATTGCGCAGAACAAGGGGGAGGAAAACCAGCCCGAAAGCGAAAAGCACACTTACTGCCGCGACGGCAAACCAGTCCCCGTTGGTGTAAAGGCAGCAGACGCCCAATAGTAAGATCAGACAAGCGGTGAAACTTCCCAGACTGGCCACAGCGCGCCGCCCTTCAGGAACGAAAGTTGGCAGCAGGGTGAGGGAGAAGACCATCAGTTCTGAGGAAAGGACGATCCAGAACCAGGTCAGGGTGTGCTGATGAATTAGGTTCCCAAGCAGACAGCCTAAGGTAATGGCCCCAAAGAGGAGGAATTGCCCTAGACAATACGTTCGGGTCAGGCAGAGGTATTTTTTTGCCAGTTGCTCTGCACGACGTCCCTCGATATCCTCACTGGAGGAAAGAAGTTCTTTTTCACTGCACTGAAGAACTTGACAGATGCTTTGCAGCAGGGTAATGTCTGGGTAGGCAAGTCCACGCTCCCATTTGCTCACAGCTGAGTCAGTGACAAAGATCCGCTGGGCAAATTCTTTTTGAGTCAGACCCAGTTCCTTGCGCCGCTGGCAGATATAGGTACCAAATGTTTTTTTGTTTTCCATGGTCACACACTCCTTTGCTTGGATGTGTCTTGCAAGACTGAGAGTAGTGTGGACCAGAGGGAAAGAAAAGTCAAGGAAATGGGGTGTTTTTTCATCTCGACCATTGGGAAAGTCTAGGAATATCAAGCCTTTTCTGGGGCAAAGCGCAGGAAATAACGTAGAAGGGATGCTATTCTTTTGCCCTAGTATTTGCCTCATCAATCAGGAGAAAAAACGTACGCTTTCTTAAGAAAAAATTTCTTTTTTTTTCACAGAAATCCAAGATTTTTCTGCTAATATCAGAACCGTTCTAAACCATGATTGTTAGTATGCCATCTGGAACAGCATCTGACTCATGGACAATTTGTCCGAACGGCTGTTTTGAAAGATTACCGTTCCAGGTCCAGTGCGGGTGGTGAGAAGCCCCGTCAGTTCCAGCTGACGCCGCAGCTGACGGGCGGTACCATCGCTGCCATCAATGATGGATACTGGCCGACCAAAGTTCCGGGCAATAGCCTGACGGACGAAGGGGTAGTGGGTGCAGCCGAGGACGATATAATCCACGTTACAGTAACGGAAAGGGAGGAGGAGTTCTTGCAAATAAGTATCAAGCGCAGGCCCAGAAAAAATTCCAGATTCAACCATTTCAGCCAGTCCTTTACAAGGAAGGGAGATCACATCGGCCTCGTGGCAGAATGTGGCGGCCAGTTTTTGGTATTTATCCTCCCGGATGGTCAGAGGAGTGGCCATGACGATGACAGAAGAACTGCCCTGTGCCTGGGCCGCAGGTTTCACTGCTGGCTCAATGCCAATGATGGGTAGGTTTGGATGAGCCTGTCGAAGCAGGCCAATCGCAGCACTCGTGGCTGTGTTGCAGGCAATTACCACAGCTTTGACATGCTGGGCCAAAAGACGGTCTACTGCAGCCATGGTCAGTTGGCGGACCTGTTCCAGACTTTTTTCCCCATAAGGGGCATTGGCGGAGTCTCCGAAAAAGAGAAAATTTTCCCGGGGCAGTAAAGATACGCAGGCCCGCAACACACTGATTCCCCCAAGACCTGAGTCAAAGACACCGATGGGCTGATCTCGTTGTTCCATGTTTCAACCTCTCTTCTGGGCTGGGGCGGAATGCCCTGCATTCACCCAATCTACTCCAGCCGCGAGCGGGAAAAATGGGGAGGTCCTGCCTGCGGCGGTCCGGTTTTTTTGTACAAAAAATTAGAAGTTGCGGCTATTATACCACCAATTTCACGCCTACGCTACAAGATTTTTATTGAGATAGGGGGGACGCAACCGGCAGGTGCGGCATAGAGTGGGGTGAGAGTTTTGTACTCTCTCGCAAGATTGTGCCGCCTGTTTGGCGGAGAAAGGAAGTAAGATGAAGCGTTATCAATGCAGTGACTTTGACCAGCCAGGTCGGCAGTGCTGTATGCCGCCCTGCTGTCCGCCCCCTGGGACGTGTCCCTATCCGCCGCAGCCTCCCTGGCCGCCGCAGCCGCCCTGCACCAACGGATGTGTTCCGACACCTTGGGTGCTGGGTGGATCGTATCAAGCCGGGCAGTTAATAACACATGAGGGTTATTTGTATGTGGCCAATGTAGACGGTGCTGCCGGTGTGCCTAGAGAGTCAGAAGACTTTACCCTTATCTCAACACTCCAGCCAATCGGCCCGACCGGACCAGTTGGCCCTACAGGGCCGATTGGCGCTACGGGGCCTACGGGTGCCACGGCTACCCAGTAAGATGGACAACAAGGGAGGGATTTTAGGGAAAAAGGGGATGAATTTGGTGCGCTTTTGATGCAGAACATCCCGTATAATATGCTAACCCCGCCATGCCCTTTTCTCAGGCACAGACGGGGAATCGTCTGGAAGGTGATGTGGGTGAAGCAGGCTGTCAGTTGGTTTCTTGTGTTTATGATTGTGTTTTCTGCGGCGGCTTTGATTCGAGACCCGGCAGGAAGCAGAAAGGATTGGGAAAATCCTTACATTGATGTCACAAAAGATATGTGGAGTTATCAGTACATCACAGAACTCAATAAGGAGAAGGTCATTCCCTCCAGTGAGAAGTTTCAGCGGGATCTGGAGGAAACACGGGGCAACCTAGTGCTATACCTTTACAACATGGATAAAGGCGTGTTCCGAGACAGAAAAAAACGGGACACAGTGAAGGAGAAACCGAACTTTTCTGATGTGACCAAAGACTCTCCCTATTATGACGCGGTCTGCTGGGCTTACGAAAATGGCCTGACAGGCGGAACCAGTGAGACAACCTTCTCTCCTGACAGTGCATTGACCCGGGAGCAAGTGTGTACAATTTTGGCCCGATTTGCTGCCTTAGAGGAAATTGCTTTGATCCAAGTGGTTCAACCTGAACAGTTTCGGGATTCCCTCCAAATTGAGGAATTTGCCCGAAGTGGGGTGACGGCTTGCCAGATGGCAGGCATCGTTAAGGGATATGAGGATAATTTTTTCCGCCCCAAAAATACGATGCGCCGGGAGGAGTGTGCAGCGGTGGTCTATCGAGTGATGATTGCCGCAGAAATGGCAGTTCCTGAAGGCAGCATCGTGGTGAAGTTAGACGATGGTGCCTACAATGATCTCTATAAAGGTTACAAGGACATCGTATTCACAGCCTTGGTTCCAGAGAGTGAAGAAGGTCCGACCTCCTTCTTTGACCAAGCGGTGTTTATTGGCGATTCGATTTCATTGACTTTAGAGGCTTACGCAGGAGCAAGTGGCGCGCTGGGCGGGGCAAAGTTCTTGTGTGCAGGAAGTATGAGTCCATCGAATATGCTCAGTGGGAAGATTTTGCCAGAGTATCCCAAAGGGTCTGGTCAGAAGCCGCCAATTCAGGATAGTGTTGCGGCCACGAAGGCAAAAGTGGTTTATGTGATGCTGGGAATGGATAACATTGCCTATGGACTCGAAAAGGCAACTAGAGATTATATAACTGTTCTGAACAATATTCAGACGGTAAACCCTGATGTGCAGATTATTATTCAGTCGGTTACACCAATGTCGGATGCCAGTACCAGTTATTCGGAGAAGCTGAACAACAATATAATTAACGCATTTAACGAGAAAATGAAGGAATATTGCCAGGCAAATCAATGGTACTTCCTGAATGTTGCAGAAGTTTTCCGAGATGAAAAGGGCTTTTTGAAAAAACAGTATTGTAGTGATTACAAAAGTATGGGAATGCACTTCACCTATGAT